>JAYNNS010000012.1:0-12663 GCA_038112835.1 Curvibacter sp.
CCATCCAGTCGGCCGCTTTGCGGCCGGTCTGGACCCTGTTCCACGTCGCCGCGCTGCTGCTGGGCCTGCTGCTGCTGTGGCGGGCGCAGCAGCCGGTCTGGCTGGAGCGCGCCGCGCGCGGGCTCTGGCAGGGCGCGCGTCGGCTGGCGCCCGCCGGCGGCGGTCGTGCAGCCCCGCTGGCGGTCGGCATGCTCTGGGCCTTGCTGCCCTGCGGCCTGCTGTACTCCGCGCTGCTGGTCGCCACCATGACCGGCCGTGTGCTGGAGGGCGCGGCCGTGATGGCCTTGTTCGCTGCCGGTACCGCCGTCTCCATGCTGGCCGGTCCCTGGCTCTGGCTGCGCCTGGGCGGGCAGGGCGACTGGGGCGTGCGCCTGGCGGGTCTGGCCCTGGCCGCCAGCTCGGCCTGGGCCCTGTGGATGGGCCTGGTCCAGGATGCCGCGCCCTGGTGCGTCACGCCGGCCGCGTGAGGCGGGGCCGCAGCAGGCGCTTTGCCATAATCCCCGCCCATGTCTGATGTCCGCGGCCCCGAGCCTTCGACCACGCACCTGGTCCTGATCCCCACCTACAACGCCGGCGCCAAGGTGCTGGAGACCGTGCGCGAGGCGCTGCGCCACTGGGCGCCGGTCTGGGTGGTGGTGGATGGCAGCACCGATGGCACGGACGCGCAGCTGCAGGCCCTGGCGCAGCAGGAGGCGCAGCTCCGCGTGTTCGTGCTCGCGCACAACCAGGGCAAGGGCGCGGCCGTGCTGCACGGCCTGCAGGCCGCCCAGGCCGCAGGCTACACCCATGCCCTGACCATGGATTCCGATGGCCAGCACCCGGCGGACCTGATTCCCGCCTTCATGCACGCTTCGCAGGCGCAGCCGCAACGCATGATCCTGGGCAAGCCCGTCTTCGACGCCAGCGCGCCGGCGCTGCGCGTGCAGGGCCGCAAGGTGTCCAATGCCTGGGCCCATCTCGAGACCCTGTGGATGGGCATCGGCGACTCGCTCTATGGCTTCCGGGTCTATCCGGTGGCGCCACTGGTGGCCATCATGCGTGGCCAGCGCTGGATGCGGCGCTTCGACTTCGACATCGAGGCCGCCGTGCGTCTGTGCTGGCGCGGCGTCTGGCCCGTCAACCTGGACGCCCCGGTGAAATACCTGCAGCCGGGCGAGGGCGGGGTCTCGCACTTCAACTACCTGCGCGACAACGCCCTGCTGACCTGGATGCACACCCGGCTGATGTGCGGCTTCCTGCTGCGCCTGCCGCTGCTGTTGCCCCGGCGCCTCGCGGGTCCGCCACGCTGAGCGCGACGGGGTCGGCACCGGGTTACTCCCCAAGGTTTGCAGGGGGATTGTGGATAAAATCTCTCCTGTCTCCGCAGCGCGAGGGCTGGCCTCGTCTGCGGCTTCCTATAAACAGAATTCCCGGCCACCGCATGCCTTGTGGCAGCGGCAGGCCAGGGGAGGCCAGAGGGTAAGAGCAAGCATGCTGCGTCAGATCATCAAGAACTTCGTGGTCCGGCAATTCAATGTCGATCCGGCCGAGTTCGACCGTCCCGACCTCATGGTCCAGGACCTCGGGCTCGATTCCCTGGGCGTGGTCGAGATGCTGTTCGAGGTCGAGGATCTCTACGGCTTCCAGGTGCACGAGCCGGCGCGCTACAGCGGCATGAGCTTCAACGACATGGTGGCCGACATCGAGGCCACGATCCGCGCCGCGCACAACGGCCAGCTGCCCGAGCCCACCGCCCTGCAGGGCAAGGCCGCCTGAGCCGGGGCCCGGCTCTTCCGGCATGGCTCGCACCCCAGGTACGCTCCAGCGCGTCGTCGTCACGGGCATCGGCCTGCTGACGCCGCTGGGGCTGACGCGCCAGGCCAGCTTCGAGCGCCTCCTGCGTGCCGAAGGCGCGGTCCGTCCCGCCGCACCCGAAATCACCCAGTGGCTGCCGAACGCCCTGTCGGCCGACGTCGATCCGGCCTACGCGCAGCAGCTCGACCGCAACGCACAGGGCCTGGACCGTGCCACCCAGTTCGCCCTGCTGGCCAGCCGCGAGGCCCTGGCCGATGCGCGGGCCGAGGCCTGGGACCTGGACCGTGACCGCATCGGGGTCTATGCCGGCATCGGCCTGGGCGGCGCGACCACCGGCGAGGCGCTCTACAAGCGCCTGCACGAGAGCCTGCAGGCCGGGCGCAACCCCACGGTCATGCACCCGCTGTCGGTGCCGCGCCTCATGCCCAATGCGGCCACGGCGGCCATCTCCATGGCGCAGCAGTTTCGCGGCCCCACGCACACCTACAGCGTGGCCTGCTCGTCCTCGGCCATGGCCCTGGGCGAGGCCTACCGCAGCATCCGCCACGGCTACACCGACGCCGTCGTGGTCGTCGGTGCCGAGGCCATGAACGTGCCCGGGGTCTTCATGGCCTGGAACGCCTTGCGCGTCATGGCCCGGCCGCACGCGGACGATCCCGCCGCCAGTTGTCGCCCCTTCGACCGCGACCGCAGCGGCTTCGTGCTCGCCGAGGGCGCGGCCGCCCTGGTGCTGGAGACGGCCGACTCGGCCCTGCGCCGCGGCGCCACGATCTATGGCGAGCTCTGCGGCTACGGCAGCAGCAGCGATGCCGAGCACCTGACCCTGCCGTCGAGCGACGGGCAGTACCGCGCCATCCGCATGGCGCTGGACGAGGCCGGCATGGCGCCCGAAGCCATCCACTATCTCAACGCCCATGGCACGGCCACCGAGGCCGGCGACGTGATCGAGAGCGAGACCATCGCCCGCGTCTTCGGCGACCACGCCCGTCGCCTGCCCGTCAGCTCCACCAAGGCCCTGCACGGGCACCTGATCGGCGCGGCCGGGGCCACCGAGTTCGCCTTCAGCCTGCTGGCCCTGCACAGCGGCAGCATCCCGCCCACGGCCTATCTGGATCACCCCGATCCGCGCTGCCCCCTCGACCATGTGCCGCGCGAGGCGCGCCACGGCCAGGCCCTGCGCGCCGTGATGTCCAATTCCTTCGCCTTCGGCGGCAGCAATGTCTCGCTGATCGCGCGGCGCTACGCGTGATGCGGCGGGCGCGGGTGGCATGAGCGGGCGCCTCGTCTATCCAATCATCCTTGACGCGGCCGGCGTCTACGACCTGCTGCCGCACCGTGGCGAGATGCAGCTCGTCGCCGCGCTCACGGTGCACGACCATGACCACTTCGAGGCCCGGGCCTGCTGGCCGGCCGACAGCGCTGTGCTGCGCGGCCATTTCCCGGGCCTGCCCCTGGTGCCCGGCGTGATGCTGGTCGAACTCGTGGCCCAGGTGGCCGGGGCCGGCATGCGCGCGGGCTCACCCGTGGCGCGCCGCCTCGAGGGCGAGTACGTGGGCCTGCTGGCCGGCATCCGCAAGTGCAGCTTCAAGCGACCGGTGCTGCCGGGCGAGCCGGTGGACGTGGTGGTGCGCACGCGTCCCATGTCGGAGACCGCGGCTGCGGTCTCGGCCCGGCTCACGGTGGGCGGCGAGGAGGCGGCGCAGATCGAGATCCTCGTGATCAACACGCCGCGTGCGGCCCTGGACCAGACCCTGGCCGCCGTGCGGACCTCAGTGCCGTCCTGAGGCCCCGGCCAGTGCCTGCCGGAAGTAGGCCTCGAGCTCGGCCAGGGCCGGCCCGGTGTATTCCGGTGGCTCGAAGCGCCGGCCCAGGCGCGCGCGGATGACGAGCGGCAGCGTGGGCGGCCGCAGCAGGCCCCAGTGCTTGCCCAGGTAGGGCGTCGAATACTCCAGCAACACGGTCTGCAGCGGCACGCGGCTCTGCTTGGACAGCAGGATGCAGGCGCCCGACAGTGGATTGAGCGGAAAGTCCGTGGTGCGCGTGCCCTCTGGAAAGAGGATGAACTGTGCGCCTTCCTGCAGGGTGCGGGCCGAGTCCACAATCATCTGGCGCGGGTCCTCGTTGCTCACATAGCCGGCCATGCGCGCGCCCACGCCGAACAGCGGGTTGTGCAGCAGGCCGGCCTTGAGCACGCAGCTGGCATTGGGCAGCACGCTGAGCAGCAGCACGGCGTCCAGCAGCGAGGGATGGTTGGCGACCACGATCAGGGGCTGCCGGCTGGTCCGCAGCGGCGCCAGCTCGTCGAGATCCAGCCGCACCCGGCAGACGAGGCGCAGCACCCCCAGGTAGAGGCGAAAGCCGCCCTGGATGAGGCGCCGCGAGACGGGGCGGTGCCAGCGCCGCGGCAGCACGAGGTAGAGCAGCACGAACAGCGGGATGCTGTGCAGGCAGCCCAGGGCCAGCAGGCCCAGGCCGATCCCCATGGCGAACATTTCGTAGCACCGCCAGAGCGGGTGCACGGCGGGCCGGGCTTGCATCACTGGTACGATCCCATCACAGGGACCGATTATTGACCATGAGCTTACTTGCCCCGACGCCGGCGCGCACCCTCAACCAACTGCTCTGGCGTCTCTGGTGGCTCAAGGCCCTGGGCTCTGCCGTCTTCATCTGGGGCTTCTTCCAGGCCTATTTCTTCCTGCTGCGCTATCCGCATGCCGAGGTCACCACCATGCCGCTGACCTGGGTCGACAGCGCCATCCCCATGCAGTGGTGGGCCTGGTTCCCCTACCTGTCGCTCTGGTTCTACACCTGCCTGCCGCCGGCCTTCATGCCGGCCCTGCGCCCGCTGGCCTACTACGGCGCGGCCGTGGGGGCGGTGTGCCTGCTGGGCCTGCTGATCTTCTACTTCTGGCCCACCCTGGTGCCGGGCTTCGAGCGCCCGGCGGGCACGGGGCTGGCCCTGCTCGAAGGCGTGGACACCGCGGGCAATGCCTGCCCCTCGCTGCACGTGGCCATCGCCTTCTATTCGGCCTTCTGGCTGCAGGCCCAGCTGCGCGCCGTGGGCGCGGGGCGCGGCTGGCAGGCGCTGAACTGGTTCTGGTGCGGGCTGATCGTCTATTCGACGCTGGCGACCAAGCAGCATGTGCTGCTCGACGTGCTGGGCGGCCTGCTGCTCGGCGGCGCTGGCGCCGCGCTGGCGCTGGCCGGCTACCGGCGCGGGTTCGGCAACCGCTGGGTCTGAGGCCGGTTCAGGCCATGCCGCCGTTGACCGAGATCACCTGGCCGGTGATGTAGGCCGCGGCGTCCGAGGCCAGGAAGCCCACCAGGGCTGCCACTTCCTCGGGCCTGCCGGCGCGCTTCATGGGCACCAGGCGCGCGATGTCCTCGGCCCCGAAGGCCTCCTGGCTCATCTCGGAGGTGATGATGCCCGGCGCGATGGCGTTGACCGTGATGCCGCGGCTGGCCAGCTCCAGCGCCAGCGACTTGCTGGCCGCGTGCAGGCCGCTCTTGGCCGCGGCGTAGTTGGTCTGGCCGCGGTTGCCCATGAGGCCGGCGATCGAGGTGATGGTGATGATGCGGCCCCAGCGCGTGCGGATCATGGGCAGGGTCAGCGGCTGCGTCACGTGGAAGAAGCCGTGCAGGGAAACGTCGATCACGCGGTGCCACTGGGCGCTCGTCATGCCGGGGAAGACGGCGTCGTCGTGGATGCCGGCGTTGTTGACCAGCACCTGGATGGGCTGCTGCGCCAGCAGCGGCTCCAGCGCGGCGCGCGTGGCCGCTTCGTCGGCCACGTCGAAGGCCACGGTGGAGGCCGAGCCGCCACCCGCGACGATTTCGTCGCGCAGTGCTGCGGCCGCGGTTGCGTTGCGGTTGGCGTGGATGATGACGTGCAGGCCGTCGGCCGCGAGCTGGCGGCAGATGGCCGCGCCGATGGCGCCGCTGCCGCCGGTGACCAGTGCATGTTTCATAGGGAAGCCTGTGAGATGGTATGAATTATCGAGGGCACCCGTGGAACCGGCTTTGCCGGGCCAGTGGGTGCGCCCCCCTTGAGGGGCTGAGGGCTGCGGCTCCACGTCTGCCTGCGCAGACGTGGACAGCCCGAAGAGCCATGGCCTCTGGCCATGGCACAGAGTGCCGCAGCGGCTCAGGGGGTGCCTGCATCTAGCATGACGCTGGCGCGTCCGCTGAGCACGGTGCGGCCGTCGGCCTCGAGGCGAAAGCCGTAGAGGATGGTGTGCGCGTCGCCCGAGAGGCGCTCGGCATGCACCTGCAGCGCCGGGCCCAGGCTGTCCAGGCGCGTGCCGTCCCATTGCACGTCGCGCACGCTGGTCAGAAAGCCGGCGGCCGGCGCGGTCTCGCTGCCCGCAAGCAGGGCGCCGTGCACGGCCATGGCCTGGGCTGCGTACTCGATGCCGTTGGCCATGCCCAGGCTGCCGTCCTGGGCCAGCGGATGGCTGGCCGCACGGTGGCTGGTGGCCAGGCAATGGATGTGGGCATCGTCCCAGGCCAGCACGCGATCGAGCAGGCACATGCGGCCCGCATGCGGAATGCGCGCGGCGATCCAGGCGTGGTCAGGCAGCAGGCCGGACGCGGACATCGAGCGACATTCCTTCCAGGTAGTCGAGCGCGACGCGCTGCGTGTCGCCGCAGGCCAGCTGGTGCAGCAGCGACAGGCCGCGCGCCGCGGGCGCGCTCAGGCGCAGGGCTTCGAGGGCCGGGTCGGCCAGGCCTTGCACGGGGCTGTCGCCCAGCGCGAGGTCCAGCGTGGCCAGGGTGCCGGCCGCAGGCTGCGGCACCAGCAGCAGGGCCAGGCCGAAAGGCTGGCTGATGCGGCGCAGCTCGCCCAGCGGTCCCGGGTAGGGTGTGTCATAGGTGAGCAGCAGGCAGGGTTCCTGCGCGCTGAGGACCTGCGTGGCGGCCTCGAGCAGGCCGGCGGCAAAGGAGCCGTCGTAGGCGCACAGGCTGGTGGTGGTGGCGCGGCAGGCCGTGGCGATGCTCCAGTAGCCCGAGGGCGCGTTGTGCACCGAGTTGTGGAAGCGCGTGGGCGAGACGGCACGGTCGGCCGAGGCCAGGGTCTCGAGGATGGCGTGGCAGTTGTCGCAGTCGCCGCCGCTGGAGCTGAAGACCGAGCGCAGGGTCGCGGCATCGGCCCCGGCCTGGCGGATGGCCTCGAAGCCCACGGCAAAGGCCAGCTTGATGGTGGTGCCGGCGCGGCGGCGCTCGGCCGGGGGCAGGGCCTCGGGCACGGGCAGCTGGATCGGGCTTGGCGCGTAGGCGCTGCGGCCGGCGAGCACCTCGGCGGCCTGGACCCAGCCCGTGAGGCCGGGGCCCAGGATGCCGATGCCCTGGACGTGGACGGTGAGCGGCATCATGCTTCCCCCACCTTGCTCAGCACCAGGCTGCAGTTGCTGCCGCCGAAGCCGAAGGAGTTGCTCAGCACGTGGTGCATGGCCTGCTCCAGGTTGGCGAGCAGGTAGCGGGCGCGCAGCCGGGGATCGAGCTGCTCGGTGCCGCAGCCGCCCGGCGCCAGGCCGTGCTCCAGCGCGAGGGCGCAGAGGATGGCCTCGATGCCGCCGGCCGCGCCCAGGGTGTGACCCGTGTGGCCCTTGGTCGAGCTGCAGGGCGTGCCGGTGCCGAACAGGGCGGTGATGCCCTGGTCCTCGGCGGCGTCGTTGCTCGGCGTGGCGGTGCCGTGCAGGTTGATGTAGTCGATCTGGCCCGGCGCCAGGCCGGCCATGGCCAGGGCCTGCTGCATGGCCAGGCGCGCGCCCAGGCCCTCGGGATGGGGGGAGGACATGTGGTGCGCGTCGCTGGATTCGCCGATGCCGCTCACGAGGATGGTGCCGGGTGCGGGCTGCTGCGCGCGCTCGACCAGCACGAAGGCCGCGGCCTCGCCGATGGAGATGCCGTCGCGCCGCACGTCGTAGGGGCGGCAGGGCTGCCTGGAGACCAGCTGCAGCGAGTTGAAGCCATAGAGCGTGGTCAGGCACAGGCTGTCCACGCCGCCGACGATGGCCGCGTCGATCAGACCGGCGTCGAGCATGCGCTGGGCATTGCCGAAGACCTTGGCACTCGACGAGCAGGCGGTGGAGACCACCAGTGCCGGGCCCTGCAGCGCGAACCAGGCGCGCACGAAATCAGCCACCGAGTAACTGTTGTGCGTGCGGCGGTAGTCCAGCGGCTGGCTGAAGTCGCCCGTGGCCGGATCACGGTGGCGGTAGGCGAGCTCGGAGCTCAGGATGCCCGAGGTGCTGGTGCCCAGGAAGACGCCGACGCGTCGGGCGCCGTGGCGGGCGATGGCGGCCTGCACCGCCTGCTCGAAACCGTCCTGCTGCAGGCCGAGCTGGGCCAGGCGGTTGTTGCGGCAGTCGTAGGCCGCGAGGTCGGGGCGCAGGCGCAGCGCGTCCAGACCCGGCACCTCGCCGATGCAGGTGTCCAGGTCCACGGTTTCCCAGCGCTGGGCGCGCACGCCGCTGCGCTGCACGCGCAGGGCCTGCAGGGTGGGGTCCAGACCGGCGCCGAGCGCGCTGGTCATGGTGTAGGCGACAAGATGGAGGGCGGACATGAAGGGGGAGTTCGGGCGCGGAACGGGCCCGGATCAGGACGGCGATTTTACCGGGGGCTCGGGCGGGGCCGGCCGGGCCAGCACGGCTGAGAACAGCAGGGCCAGCATGGTGCCCAGACCCACCGTGACGCCCAGGATGGTCAGCACCGGGACGCTGGACAGCGCGAGCATGCCGAAGGTGCCGACGATGGTCACATTGGCCGTCACCAGCGAGATCAGGGTTCGCTGCTGTTCCTGCGGGCTGCCCGCGCGCTGGCTGCTGTCGAAGAAGAGCGCGTAGTTGGAGCCGATGGCGACCACCAGCAGCAGGCCCACGAGGTGCAGGATGGTCAGCGCGGTGCCGGCCAGCAGCAGCGCGCCCGTCACCCCCAGCACGGCGCAGGCCAGGGGCAGGGCCACGCGCAGCGTGCGCCACAGCGAGCGCAGCATGAACAGCAGCAGCGCCAGGATGGCCAGGCAGCCCAGGCCCGAGAACAGCAGCGCCTCGTGCAGATAGCTGTCGAACAGCGCATTGGTCTCGGCCAGCAGGTCGATCACCGTGGCCTGGGCCAGACCGGCGGCCTGCAGCGCGGCGTCGATGCGGTCCAGGTCCGGTGCCGCATCGTCTGCGCGCAATGCGGGGCGCAGCGGCAGCAGCACCAGCACGTCGCGCGCGCGCTCGACCAGCAGCGTGTCGTGGAGCAGGGCCGCGGCGGTGCCGTCGAGGTCGGCGCGCGTGAGCGGGCCGCGTTCGCGGTTGCGCTCCACATCGGCCAGGAAGCCCTGCAGGCGGGCAGCCTGCAGTGGCAGGCCCTCGAGCGCCGCCCCGAGGCGCTGGCGCAGCTCGGCGGCCTCGGGCAGGGCCGCCTGGCGCGCCTGCTGGCTGGCCTGGCTGGGCAGCACCTGGCTGGGCGCGCTGTGGCCGGCCAGCACGCCCTCGCGCGTCAGCGTCTGCAGCACGCGGCTGGCGCGCTCGGATTGCTGCAGACCCTGCTCGCGGTCGGGCGCGGTGAACACGACGAGGTAGCGCAACTCGGTGGCGCCGAGGTCACGCCGCAGCTCCTCGTCGAGCTGCTGGTCGGCACGGGGCACGGGGTTGAGCGCGGAGATGCTGCGGTTCCAGATGCGGTCGGCGTGCAGCACCACCACGGCCAGCATGCTGGCCACGAAGAGCAGCAGCAGCACGCGCAGACGCGGCGCCAGCTGCACGGCGCGCTGCAGCAGCGCGCCGGTGCGCGGCAGCTCGATCGCGGGCAGCTGCGCCGGCATCAGGTTGGGCAGGACGAAGCGCGTGACCAGCACGGCGGCCAGCAGGCCGGCCGTGGAATACAGGCCCAGCTGCACCAGGCCGGGGAAGCCCGAGCCCAGCAGGGCCAGGAAGCCCGCGACGGAGGTCAGCAGGCCCAGCCAGAGCGTGCGCCAGAAGGGGCGCTGCGTCGCCGGGCCGGGGCGCTGCACGAAAAGGTAGATGGCGTAGTCCACGGCCTCGCCGATCATGGTGGTGCCGAAGCCCAGCGTGATGCCGTGCACCTCGCCGTAGACCAGGCTGACGGCCGTGATGCCCGCCAGCGTGCCCGTGAGCATGGGCAGCAGGTTGAGCCCGAGCAGGCGCCAGGAACGGTAGACCAGCCAGAGCAGGCCCACCACCAGCACCAGGCTGGCGATGGCCAGGCGGCGCACCTCGCCCTGGATCAGGCTGCGCGACTGCACGGAGAACACGCCGGTGCCCGTCATCAGCAGGCGGGTGTCGGCCTGGCGCTGGGGGATGGTGTCGAAGGCGCGGCGCACCGCGGCCAGCGCGCGGGCCTGGGCTTCGAGGTCCGAGCCCTCGGCCCGGGTCTGCAGCAGCAGCAGGGCGCGCGCGCCGTCGCGCGTGGACCAGACGCCTTCGGTGCTGGGCGGCTGCTCGCCACCCTCGAAGGCCGTGAGCAGCTCGCGGACCTCGCCCGTCGGGTCGCGCGGCAGCAGCTGCTTGATCAGCATGCCGGCGCTACCCGAGATGTCGTCCAGCATGGCGGTGATGGCCGCACGCAGGCCCGCCTCGCCATAGCGCTCGGGCGTGACGGCGGGGCTGAGCAGGTAGCGGTGTTCGAAGAAGTAGGCGCGGTCGCGCGCCTGCTCCTCCGCGCTGCCGTTCTGCACCCCGATGAAGTCCGGCTGCGGGCGCAGGGTGTCGGCCAGTGCGCGCGAGAGGCGGGCGCGTTCGGCGGCATCGCCGCCCTCGATGCCCACGATGATCAGGCGCGCGATGATGCCCTCCTTGAACTGGTCCACCAGCATCTGCTGGCGTTCGCTGGGCGCGCTGGGCATGAAGGCCGAGAGATCGGTGACCACCGGCGTGCGCAGGATGACGGCGCCGAAGCCGGCCAGCACGGCCAGCCAGAGCAGGGTGGGCAGGTAGCGGCGCAGCAGGTTCGTCATGGGCGGCACGGTGCGCGGCTTCAGGGACGCAGCGGCGTGATCTGCATCTCGGAACGGTCGCCGTCGGTGTGGTCGTAGGCCACGCTGAGCACCTCGCCCTGGCTGCCGCCGATGCGGATGCGGCTGATGATGCGGCTCATGGCCGGCTCGCGCGGCACCAGCAGCAGCTGCCAGCGTGCGGCCGTGCCGATCAGGTGCACCTGGTAGACGCGCTCCAGCGCCTGGCGGTCGCCGGCCAGGGTGCCCCGGATGCCCTCGACGAAGGCCGCCACCTCAGGGTAGGACTGCAGGCTCACGGTGCGCGCGCGCCCGTCCTGCTCCAGGGTCAGGCGGTTGCCGTCGAGCAGCAGGGACTGCTTCTTCGGGCGCAGGGTGCGCATCTCCATGCGGTCGGGCGCGGTGAAGGAGAGTTCGCCGGCGGACTCGACCGGCTTGTCGAGCAGGGCGATGTACTTGCGCTCGACGAAGCGCGCCTGCGCCTGCCGGACCTGGGACAGCTGCTGCATCAGGTCGGCCAGCTGCCAGTCGGCCGCATGCGCCGCCGGCAGCCCGGCCAGCAGCAGTGCGGCCAGCCACAGCGCAGGCCGCGTCAGGACCTCAATGGGACGCACGGGCATCTCCCTTCCAGAAATCGTAGAAATTGAACCAGTTGTAGGGGGCGGCCCGGGCGTGCCGCTCGATCAGGGCGGCGTAGCGCTCGATGGCCGCGCGCAGGGCGGCATCGCGCTGGCCGGCGGGGACGGCACTGAAATCGGCCAGGCGCTCGAAATGGATGTCGTAGCGGTTGCCGCCGCGGTACAGGCCGGTCATGAAGCAGACCGGGCGGCGCAGGATGGCGGCCAGGCGGAAGGGGCCGAGCGGGAAGGGCGCGGCCTCGCCGAACAGCGGCACGGCCAGGTGGGCGTCCGGGCCCACGGCGCGGTCGGCCAGCAGGGCCACCATGGCGCCGGCCTCGATGCGCTCGCTGAGCTGGAAGATGGAGTCGATCCGACCCAGGGGAATGATGTCCAGCACGACCTGGGCGTTGACCCGGGCCAGCATACTGTTGAGCAGGCGCGCGTTTTCGGGGTACATGGCCGCGCACACGGGCTGGCTGCTGTCGCGCCGCGCGATCGCGCGCAGCACCTCGAAGCTGCCCAGGTGGGCGCCGAAGATCAGGAAGCCGCCGCGCGGCGCGTCGGCCCCCTGGAAGAGCTCCTGGCCGTGGATCTGCAGATCGAAGAGTTCGTGCCGGTCGTTGAGCAGGTAGACGCGGTCGTGGATGGTGCTGGCGAAGGCCAGGATGTGGCGGTACAGGTCGCCCCAGCCCGCAGGCCGGCCCAGCGCGCGGCGCAGGTAGTCGCGCGAGGCGCGCCGCGCCGCCGGCGCGGCCAGCAGGAAATAGAGGGCGATGCCGTAGACGATGGGGCGGGTGACGCGCCGGCCCAGCGTGAGCGAGAGCCAGGTCATGAGGCGCAGCAGCAGCAGGCTGCCGCGCTCCCGGCGCTGCAGCCAGACCGGCGTGGCGCCGGCCTTGTCCGGCGGGGGCGTGCTGCTCATGGGGATCCCAGCTGGTAGCGGCCGCTGGCGACGCGCCGCGTGCCGCAGCGGATCTCGAAGCGCAGGCCGTTGCCGGCAGCCTCGTAGTCCAGCGCCAGCGCCTCGCCCGGCGTCACCGGGCTCAGGAACTTGGCCTGGGCCACGCCCGTGATGCGGCAGCCGCAGGCCGCCTCGAGTGCGCGCTGCGCACGGTCCAGCAGCACCACGCCGGGCAGGATGGGCCGGCCCGGGAAATGGCCGGCATAGGCCGGATGATCGGCGGCGACGGGCAGCGGCAGCGTGTTCATGCGTTCAGGCCGGCTTGCGGGCCACGAGCAGGATGTTGGCAAAGGGCGTGCCCGCGTGCATGGGGATGGCCTCGACGG
>JAYNNS010000012.1:12673-21486 GCA_038112835.1 Curvibacter sp.
GCAAAGCCCAGCTGGTGCAGCTGTTCCTGCCACGCGTCCAGCGGGCGGCAGTACAGGCGCGTGAGGCGGTGGCCGCGCACGAAGGTCACCACGGCATCGACCCAGTTGCTGATCCTGAAAGGCAGGCCGGCTGCCGCGTCGCCCACGCGCAGCAGCAGCACGCCGCCGGGCGCGAGCGCCTCCCGGACGCGGCGCAGCACATCGTCCTGGGCCGCGTAGTCCACGTAGTGCAGCACGTCCAGGATGACCACGGCGTCTGCCGGCGTGAACGCGGTGCTGCACATATTGCCCTGTGTGAAGCGGGCGCGTTCGCCCAAATGGTCCAGGGCTTGCCGGGCGCGCTCGACATCGCGCGGCATCAGCTCGATGCCGTGCACGCGGGCGCCTACGGGCGGCGGGGCCCAGCCGGCGGGCCAGGCGCGCTCGGCCGGCGAGTCGCCGGTGAGGCTGCCCAGCAGGGAGGCCAGCAGGCCCTGGCCGCAGCCGATGTCGAGCACCCGGGCCTGGGCCGGGATCAGGCCGCGCTGCAGCAGGCCGGCGAAGGCCGGGTCGCCGCCGAGCTTGCCGCGCGCGAAATGCCAGGCGAACTTGCCCAGGGGGCGGTAGGGCGCGGTGGCTTGTTCGAGCAGGGCGGGCGGCAGCGGGATTCGGGACATGGATGGCTCAGGCACCCAAGGGGCGGATTGTAGGTGGGGGGACGAGGCGCTCAGACCCGTTCGGGGCTGAGCCGCACGGTCTGCAGGCCCCGTTCCCGCAGGGTCGCGAGCAGCGGCGGCAGCACGTCCAGCAGCACGGGGCGGCCTTCGGGCGTGCGCGCGGCATGGCGGTCGTGCAGCAGCAGGATGTCGCCGGCGGCCAGATCGCGCGTGAGGCGGTGCAGCACCAGGGCCGCGTCACCCGTGCGGGTGTCGAAGCCGCGGCGCGTCCAGCTGGCCAGTCGCAGGTCCAGCGCATGCAGCACCGGATCCAGGAAGACGTTGCGCAGGCCGGCCGGGGCGCGGAAGAAGGCCGGCTTCACGCCCGTGGCCTGGGCGATCGTGTCCTGCGCCTGCGCGATCTCGCGCCGCAAGGCCCTCGGGCCCAGGACGGAGAAGTGGTGGCGGTGGTGCTGGCTGTGGTTGCCGATGGCGTGGCCCCGCCGCACGATTTCGCGCGCCAGCGCGGCATGGCGCTGTACCTGCGCCCCGGGGCAGAAGAAGGTGGCGACGGCGCCGTGTTGTTCCAGCAGGTCCAGCACGGCCGGCGTGACCTCCGGGTCGGGGCCGTCGTCGATGGTGATGGCCACCTCGGGCCGGTGGCGTGGCAGGTGCAGCAGGTTGGGGCCGAGCCAGGTGCTGCGCGGCCACAGGCCGGTGGCGGTCACGAGCGCGTGGTCGGCCACCAGCACGCCCAGGCTCCAGGGCCAGGCCGGGGTGAAGAGACCGGCGATGCCGGCCACATGCAGGCCCACCGAGGCGCTGACCAGTGGGGCCGGCTTCCAGCGCGGGCGGGCGGATGCCGCGGGGGGGGGCGGCGGCTGCAGCTGGCGGGCCAGTTCGGCCAGGGCCTGCTGCGGCAGCTTGCCGGTGGCATTGCGTGGCAGCGCGGCCACGAAGTGGACGGGACGCGGCAGAAAGGCCGGGTCGATGCGCTCACGCAGGGCCTGCTGCAGCGTGGCTTCGTCCAGGCCCGGCGCGACCACGAAAGCCAGGGGACGCTGGATGCGGGCCTGTGCGTCGTGCGCCGCGTCCTGCGGCCAGTAGAGCGCGCCGTCGAGCACGCCGGGGATGCTGTTGAGCTGGTGGTTGAGGTAGGCCAGCGAGGTGCGCTTGCCCGCGATGTTGACCATGTCGGCGTGCCGGCCCAGCAGGGCGAAGCGCGTGGGGGACTGCAACTCCAGCACGTCGGACAGCGGCACCACGCCTTCCACATGGCCGCCGCTGGCGGCAAAGCGCGGCTCCTCGCCCGCGGGGGTGGGCAGCGCCTGAATCTGCACGCCCTCGAAGGTCTGCCAGAGCTCGCCGGCCGAGCCGCGGCGGGTGGCGATCTGGCCCGTCTCGGTGCTGCCGTAGATCTCCAGCAGCGGGGCACCCAGGTGCTCCTCGGCCTGGCGCGCGAGCTGCGGCGCCAGCGGTGCGGTGGCCGAGAGCAGCAGGGCCAGCGGCGGCACGGCCAGGCCCGACTCGATCAGGGTGCGCAGGTGAAAGGGCGTGCTGACCAGCACGCGTGGCGCCGGCGTGCCCGCGAGCGCCTGCACGATGTCGGCCGGGTAGAAGGGATGACTGACGTCGATCACGCCCTCGTTGAGCAGGGCCAGCAGCACCGTGGACTCGAAGCCGTACATGTGCTGCGCCGGCACCGTGCCCGTGACGGTGAAGGGGCCCTCGGTGCCCAGCCACTCGCGCACGCGCCGGCCGGCGCCGTGCGCGTTCTCCACCAGCAGGCCCCAGTGCTTGACGTGAGGCACGGGGTCGCCCGTGGAGCCCGAGGTGAAGACATAGGCCGCGACCTGGTCGGCCGGAATGTCGGGCACCTCGAAGGCGTCGCCGGGGGCGGGGACCGGGCCGCGCTCGTAGATGATCTGCGGCAGGCCGCCGCTGTCGCCCGGCGCATCGACCACGGCCTGCAGGCCCGCGTGCTGCCGGCCCAGGCGCTGCAGCATCTCGGGTGTGCGCGTCGAAGGCAGCAGCAGGGGCACGCCGCGCAGCAGGGCCGCGGCCAGCACCACGGCGAAGTGGTGGCGCTTGCTGCACAGGTTGAGCACGGGCGCGCCTTCGGGCAGGCGCGCGGCCATGTGGCGCGCGGCGGCCAGCATGTCGAGCGCGGTGATGGCGCGGCCGTTGGTCCAGGCCATCACGGCCTGGGGCGAGCGGTGCGAGAACAGGGCGGGCATGGCCGGCTCAGTGCTTGGATACGGGGTGGGCCTCGGCCGCGGCGCGCTCCTCCCGGTAGAGGGTGAAGCTGCGCGCCAGCGGCACGTGCGCGATGCCGCGCAGGCACCAGCGCCGTGCCGCGTATTCGGCCACGAACATCGCGCCCAGCAGGGGCAGCGAGAGCACGTTGACGAAGAAGGAGAACACGTCCACCGTGGTCCAGGCGAAGAGCACGATGGGCGTCAGCACCATGGTGGCGAAGAACAGGGTCCAGGCCCAGGTGGCGGCGCGGGCGTAGCACGCGATGCGCGGGCTGTAGTCCGCTCCATGGATGCGGCGTGCGAAGCGTGCGATCAGCGGCTCGCGCCCCGGCAGCAGGGTCAGGCCGAAGAAGAGGGCCAGCAGGAGCTGCATGCCCACGTTCTGCGCCAGGCTGAACCAGGCCAGCGCTTCATGGGACCAGGACGAGGCCGTGAGCAGCCAGTGCATGCCCAGCGGATAGCCCAGCACCAGCAGGGCGGCCAGCGCCAGCTTGAGCCACAGTCCGGTCTTCATGGACAGGCCGGCCGCGCCTTCACGCCCGGTGGGCGGCGATGTGGGCGGCCAGGTTGCGCAGGGAGCTGAAGATGGTGACGTTGTCCGGGTCGTCCGAGCGCATCTGGAAGCCGTACTGCTTGGACACGGCCAGCGCGATCTCCAGCACGTCGATCGAGTCCAGGCCCAGGCCGTCGCCGTAGAGCGGATCCGTCGGCGAGATGCTGTCGGGGGCAACGTCCAGGTTCAGCGTGGTGACGATGAACTGGGCGATTTCGCGCTCGAAGTCGGTCTGGGTGGCGGTGGTGCTCATGGCGTGCGGCAGCGGTCCGTGGATGATGAAGCGAACCCGGCATTTTAGCCGTGCGCCTGAGATAATCCGGCCATGTCCGAACCCCAGACCGCCGTCAGCGGGCCCTGGCGTCTGTCGGTCGCGCCCATGATCGACTGGACCGACCGGCACTGCCGCTACTTCCACCGCCTGCTCAGCCGCCACGCGCGCCTGTACACCGAGATGATCACCACCGGTGCGCTGCTGCATGGGGATGTGGCGCGCCACCTGCGCTTCAACGCCGAGGAACATCCGGTGGCGCTGCAGCTCGGCGGCAGCGAACCCGAGGACCTGGCGCGCTGCGCGAAGCTGGGCCAGCAATGGGGCTACGACGAGATCAATCTCAACTGCGGCTGTCCGAGCGAGCGCGTGCAGCGCGGCGCCTTTG
Organism: Curvibacter sp.; assembly: GCA_038112835.1. Taxonomy (GTDB): domain Bacteria; phylum Pseudomonadota; class Gammaproteobacteria; order Burkholderiales; family Burkholderiaceae_C; genus Hylemonella. The sequence goes on from JAYNNS010000012.1 coordinate 16,779, forward strand.
GCGCCTGCCTGATGGCTGAGCCCGGGCTGGTGGCCGAGGGGGTCAAGGCCATGCTCGATGCGGTGTCCATCCCGGTCACGGTCAAGCACCGCATCGGCATCGACCGGGTGGAGCGCTACGAGTTCGTGCGCGACTTCGTGGGCACGGTGGCCGAGGCCGGCTGTTCCACCTTCATCGTGCATGCGCGCAACGCCTGGCTGCAGGGGCTCAGCCCCAAGGAAAACCGCGAGATCCCGCCCTTGCGCTACGAGCTCGTGCATCGGCTCAAGCACGATTTCCCGCAGCTCACCCTTGTGATCAACGGGGGCTTGAACAGCGACGCGCAGCTGGACCGCGAGCTGCGCCTGCTCGACGGTGCCATGATCGGCCGCGAGGCCTATCACAACCCCTGGTGGCTGGCGTCCTGGGACGCGCGCTACTTCGGTGCCGCACCTTCCTTGCTCACCCGCGAAGCGGTCGAGGCGCAGATGGTCGACTACATGCTGCGCGTGATGGCCGAGGAGGGCGGGTCCTGGTACGGCGTGGCGCGCCACATGCTGGGCCTGCGCCACGGCCTGCCGGGCGCGCGGCGCTGGCGCCAAGTCTGGAGCGACCACCGCCTCAAGGATCGGGATCCCCGCGAGGTCATGGCCCTGGCGCACGGCCCGGCACAGCCGCAGCGCCTGGCCGCCTGAGCCCGTTGCGCCTCAGTGCGGGCCGCGCGCCTGCGCGATCAGGTAACGCTCGAAATCGGCCGCCGGCATGGGCTGCGCATAGTGGTAGCCCTGGGCCTCGTCGCAGCCGTAACGCTGCAGGGCCTGCAGCAGCTCGGCGGTCTCCACCCCTTCGGCGATGGCCCGCAGGCCCAGGCTGTGCGCCATCTGGATGATGGCGCGCACGATGGCCGCGTCGTCGGGGTCGCGGGCCAGGTCGCGCACGAAGCTGCGGTCGATCTTGAGCTTGTCGATGTCGAAGCGCTTGAGGTAGGACAGGCTGGAATAGCCGGTGCCGAAATCGTCGATGGCCAGCTGCACGCCCAGCAGCTTGAGGCGCTGCACCGCGGCCAGCACCTGCTCCACGTCCTGCAGCAGGATGGATTCGGTCAGCTCCAGCTCCAGCAGGGCGGGCACCAGGCCGCTGTCCTGCAGGGCGCGGGACACGGTTTCCTCGATGCCGCCACGGCGGAACTGCGCGGCCGAGAGGTTGACGGCCATGACCAGGTCCGGCAGGCCGGCGCGCTGCCAGCGTGCGGCCTGGCGGCAGGCCTCCTGGATCACCCAGGCGCCGATGGGGACGATCAGGCCGCTGTCCTCGGCCACGGGAATGAAGCGGACCGGTGGGATGAGGCCGCGTTCAGGATGTTGCCAGCGCAGCAGCGCCTCGACCCCGACCACGGTGCCGCTGGTCAGGTCGATCTGCGGCTGGTAATGGTGCATCAGCTCGCCGCGCTCCTGGGCACGGTGCAGGCCGTTGCGCAGGCTCAGGTGCTCGGAGGCCTCGCTGTCCATCGCGGCGTCGAAGAAGCGGTAGGTGTTGCGCCCGGCCTCCTTGGCGCGGTACATGGCCATGTCGGCCTTCTTGCGCAGGATGTCGAAGCTGGCGCCGTCCTGTGGATAGAGCGCCACGCCCAGCGAGGCCGAGGTGGCGAGCTCGTTGCCCTCGCAGGCATAGGGCTCCTGCAGGGTCTCCATGATCTTGGTCAGCACCGGCAGGCTGCTTTCGGCGCCGTGCAGGCCGCCGAGGATGAGTACGAACTCGTCACCGCCCTGACGGCTGATGGTGTCGGTGTCGCGCACGCAGCCCTTGAGGCGCGCGGCCACCTCGCGCAGCAGGGCGTCGCCTGCGGCGTGTCCCAGCGAATCGTTGATCTTCTTGAAGTTGTCCAGGTCCATGAAGACCAGGGCCACGCCGCTGTGGTTGCGCTCGGCCTGGGCGATGGCCTGCTCCAGCCGGTCTTCCAGCAGCACGCGGTTGGGCAGGCCCGTGAGCGGGTCGTGGAAAGCCAGGAACTCGATGCGCTGTTCGGTCAGCTTGCGCTCGGTGATGTCCGAGCCGGTGCCGCGGTAGCCCAGAAACACCCCGTCCTCGAACACGGGCTTGCCGCTGACCGCGCACCAGCGCAGCTCGCCGCTGTGGGTCCGGATCTGGTAACTGAAGTCGCGAAAGGGCAGCCGCGCCTCGAGCTGGCGCCGGTGCTCGGCCCATTGCTCGGCGCTGACGCCGACGATGGGCAGCTCCCAGCGCTGCTTGCCCCGCGCGCTTTGCGGGTCGCCGGCCGAGTCGGCCAGCAGGATCCCGCCACCCGAGACCTCGGTGAAGCGCAGCTGGCTGTCCATCTCCCAGAACCAGTCCGACGACATTTCGCTCAGGTCACGGAAGCGCGCCTCGCCGGCGCGCAGGTGCTGTTCCGCCAGGCGACGCTCGTTCACTTCGTGCTGCAGTTGCTGGTTGATGCGGGCCAGCTCCTCGGTGCGTTCGTGCACGCGCCGTTCCAGCTCGTGATGCGCCAGGGCCAGGGCCTCCTGGGCGTCCTTCTGGGCGCTGATGTCCTCGCTGATCCAGATCGCGCCCTGGCCGCCGTCCGGCGCGCTCAGGGCCTTGGCCAAGTGCCGGCTCCAGATCGGCACGCCGTCGTTGCGACGCCGGTGCCGCCATTCGATGTCCACGAGTTCGCCACGCGCCAGCCGCGGCGCGACGGTGGCGCCGAAGGCCTGGTAGTCGGCATCGCTGTCGAAGAAATCGCGGGCGTGCTGGCCGACCATGGTGCCCGGTGCCCAGCCGTAGATGGCCTCCATGCGGGGGTTGCAGTGCACGATGCGGCCCTCGCGCGTGAACAGGATGCCGACCGAGGCGTTTTCCAGGATGGCCTGCTGGCGCTGCAGCAGCTCGGCCAGGCGGGCCTGTTCCGCGCGCTGCGCGCTCACGTCCTCGACGATCCAGATCGTGCCCGCGCCGGTGTCGGCCGGATTGATGGCCTTGGCACGCAGGCGGCAGTGCACGGTGCTGCCGTCCTTGCGCCGCATGGGCCGCTCCATGTCCAGCAGCCGGCCGGCGCCCAGCACGGGGCCGGCTTCGCGGCCCATGGCCTCGTAGTCCTCGATGCCGAGATAGAACAGCGCGCCGGATTGCCCGACCAGTTCGCCGGGTGCCCAGCCATAGATTTCGCTGAAGCGCGGATTGCAGTGCACGACCAGGCGATCGCGCGTGAAGAGAATGCCGACCGAGGCGTTTTCCAGAATGGCCTGGTATTCCAGCAGGGTCTGCTGGAGTGCGCTGTCCTTGTTATTGCTTGCCACCGTGGCCATGAGACGCAGGATAGAGGAATTCGCTCCCCCGGGCCAGCGCACTATTTCGCACTATTTCTCAGGTTGCGGCTTCGAGGCCGTTGCGGAAGTGTTCCTGCATGGTCCGGGTGGCGGCCGCAGCGTCGCGCGCCTGCAGCGCCACCATGATGGCGCGGTGCTCGGCCAGCGACTCCTCGATGCGTCCGGTCTTGAACAGGGAGTGGTGGCGGTTGAGCTTCATGACCTTGCGCAGGTCGTTCACCATCTGGCTGCGCCAGCGGTTGTCGGCCACCTCCAGCAGGCGCAGGTGGAAGCGCTCGTTGATCTCGAAGAAGTGCTCGCGCTGGGCTGCGGCGCCTTCGAGCTCGTCGTGGATGGCCTGCAACTCGCGCAGCTGCTCGGCTGTGGCCGACCGGGCCACCACGCCGGCCGCATCGCTTTCGAGCAGGCCCAGCAGGTGGTAGATGTCGGTCATGTCCTTTTCGTTGACCTCGGTCACGTAGGCACCGCGGCGCACCTTCATGGTCACCAGGCCTTCGGCCGCCAGCACCTTGAGCGCCTCGCGCAGGGGGGTGCGGCTGATGCCGTAGTCCTCGGCGATCTTGAGCTCGTCGATCCAGCTGCCGGGCTCCAGTTCGCGCTTGAAGATGCGCTGGCGCAGCAGTTCGGCCACCTCTTCATAGAGGGCGCGCGGGGACAGGGAGACGGCGGACATGAGGCTGATTGTAGGAGAAAAGATATTTTGCATCAATAATTATGAATGATGTAAACTTCGCGCCACCACAACCAAGCCGGTGCTCTGGCGCCGGTCGCTGCCTGTATGAGCCAGAAACAGCCCGAATTCCCGTCCGCCAGCCTTGAGGCCTGGCGCCAGGCCGCCGCCAAGTCCGCACCCGGCGGCGATATCCATGCCCTGAACTGGGTCACCCCCGATGGCATCACCGTCCAGCCGCTCTACACCGCGGCCGACCTGCAGGGCCTGCCGCATGCCGATACGCTGCCGGGCTTTGCCCCTTACCTGCGCGGCCCGCAGGCCACCATGTACGCCGTGCGGCCCTGGACCATCCGTCAGTACGCGGGCTTTTCGACGGCCGAAGAGTCCAATGCCTTCTACCGCAAGGCCCTGGCCGCGGGCGGTCAGGGCGTGAGCGTGGCCTTCGACCTGGCCACGCACCGCGGCTACGACAGCGACCACCCCCGCGTCACAGGCGACGTGGGCAAGGCCGGTGTGGCCATCGACTCGGTGGAGGACATGAAGATCCTCTTCAACGAGATCCCGCTGGACAAGGTCAGCGTCTCCATGACCATGAACGGCGCCGTGCTGCCGGTGCTGGCGGGTTATGTGGTGGCGGCGGAAGAGCAGGGCGTGAAGCAGGAGCAGCTGAGCGGAACCATCCAGAACGACATCCTCAAGGAGTTCATGGTCCGCAACACCTACATCTACC
>JAYNNS010000013.1:0-6181 GCA_038112835.1 Curvibacter sp.
TGCAGCTGCCGCCGGGCGCGACCCAGGAGCGCACGGTGGAGGTGATCCGCCAGGCGGAGGAATTTTTCCTGCAGCAGCCCGAGGTTGAGCACACCGTGGGCGTGGTCGGCTTTTCCTTCTTCGGCCGCGGCCAGAACGCGGGCCTGATTTTCACGCGCCTGAAGAACTGGGACGAGCGCAAGGCCAAGGAGAGCAGTGCCACCGCCGTGGTGCAGCGCGCCAACATGATGCTCTTCGGCATCAAGCAGGCTTTCATCTTCAGTGTCAACCCGCCGCCCATCCCCGAGCTGGCGGCCGTCGGCGGCTTCGACTTCCGCCTGCAGGATCGCGGCGGCCTGGGCCGCGACAAGCTGAGCGAGGCCCAGGCCCTGGCCGTGCAGCTGGCGGGCAGCAACCCCGCGCTGGCCGGGGTGCGCATGGAGGGCATGCAGCCGGGGCCGCAGCTGCTGCTGCAGATCGACCGCGAGAAGGCCCAGACCCTGGGTGTGGACATCGCCACGCTCAACGAGACGCTGCAGACCCTGTTCGGCGTGTCCTACATCAACGACTTCGAGCGCCAGGGCCGCATCCTGCGCGTGCAGATGCAGGCCGACCCGTCCGTGCGCAGCAGTCCCGAGGCCATGCTGCGGGTGCAGGTGCGTAACCGCAACGGCGGCATGGTGTCGCTGTCCGAGGTGGTCAAGCCGCTGTGGATGGTGGGCGCGCCGCGCCTGGACCGCTACAACGGCGTGCCCTCGGTCAAGCTCTCGGGCAACCCGGCGCCGGGCCACAGCACGGGCGAGGCCATGCAGGCCATGGGCGAGGTGGCGGGCCAGCTGCCCAACGGCATCGGCTATTCCTGGTCGGGCACTTCCTTCGAGGAAAGCCTCTCCGGATCGCAGGCGCCGCTGCTGTTCGCGATCTCGCTGATCGTCGTCTTCCTCTGCCTGGCGGCGCTCTACGAGAGCTGGACGATCCCGTTTTCGGTCATGCTCGTGGTGCCGCTGGGCATCTTCGGCGCGCTGCTCGCGGTCTGGCTGCGCGGCCTGCCCAATGACGTGTACTTCAAGGTGGGCCTGATCGCGACCATCGGCCTGTCCTCGAAGAACGCCATCCTGATCATCGAGTTCGCGCGCAGCCTGCAGGACCAGGGCCTGGCGCTCAAGGACGCCATTTTGGAGGCCTGCCGCCTGCGACTGCGGCCCATCCTGATGACCTCGATCGCCTTCATCGTCGGCGTGCTGCCGCTGGCCATCTCCAGCGGTGCCGGTGCGCAGAGCCGGCATGCCATCGGCACCGGCGTGATGGGCGGGATGATCGCCGCCACCGTGCTGGCCATCTTCCTGGTGCCCGTGTTCTATCTGGTCGTCAGCCGCCTGTTCCCCGGCCACAGCCGCAGCCACAAGACGACCGCAGCAGAGGGAGATCATCATGGCTAAGCAGATCCGTCATCTCGCGGCGCTGGCGGCGGCCCTGGTGCTGGCCGGCTGTTCCATGACGCCCGACTACCAGCGCCCCGCGCTGTCCGTGCCCGAGGCCTGGCCCGACGACGTCAGGACGGCGGCGGCACCCGGCAAGCCCGTGGACTGGGCCGGCTTCTTCCCGGACGAGCGTCTGCGTGCGCTGATCAAGCTCGCGCTGGAGCACACCCGCGACCTGCGCATCGCCACGGCCCGTGTGGCCGAGGCCCGGGCCGCCTACGGCATCCAGCGCGCCGACCGCCTGCCCACGGTCAATGCCGGCGGCTCGCTGGCGCGCAGTCGCACCCCGGCCGACCTGTCGGCCACGGGAGCGTCCATCCTGAGCCAGCGCGCCGACATCCAGGCGAGCCTGCCGGCCTTCGAGCTGGACTTCTGGGGCCGCGTGGCCAGCCTGAGCGAATCGGCCAAGGCGAGCTATCTGGCCACCGAGCAGGCCGAGCGCAGCTTCCGCCTTTCGCTGATCGCCAGCGTGGCCGATGCCTACCTGGCCCTGGCCGAGGCGCAGGAGCGCCACGCGCTGGCCCAGGCCACGCTGGAAACCCGCGTCCAGACGCGCGAGCTGGTAGACCGGCGTCGCCCGGCCCGCCTGGCCCGTGAGCGGGATTTCCAGCAGGCCCACGCCGCCAACGAGGGGGCGCCGGCCCAGCTGGCCGCCCGGCAGCGCCCCCAATCCGCGGCACGCAACTACCTGCGGGCGCTGGTGGGGACCGAGCCCCGGGATCTGCCGGCCGGCAGGACGCTGGCCGAGCAGGGCATCACGCTGGCGCAGCAGGCCGATCTGCCGGCGCAGGTGCTGGTGCGCCGGCCCGATGTGCTGGCCGCCGAGCAGCGCCTGCTGGCGGCCAATGCCAACATCGGTGCCGCACGCGCGGCCTTCTTCCCGCGCATCGCGCTCACGGCCTCGGCCGGCACGGCCAGCCGTGAGCTCGACGGCCTGTTCAAGGACGGCTCCGAGGCCTGGAGCTTCTCTCCCAGCATCACCCTGCCGATCTTCGATTACGGCCGCCGCAGCGCCAACCTGGAGCTGGCCGAGGTGCGCAAGGACATCGCCGTGGCCGACTACGAGCGCACCGTGCAGCAGGCCTTCCGCGAGGTGGCCGACCTGCTGGTGGCGCGCGAGCAGCTCGCCGAGCAGCTCCAGGCCGTGCAAGCCCAGGTGCAGGCGCAGCAGCGCGCCAGCGACATCGCCCAGGCGCGTTATCGCCAGGGCGTGGGCAGCTTCCTGGAGGTGCTGGACGCCCAGCGCCAGCTGTTCGCCGCGCAGCAGGCCCTGATCCAGCTGCGTCGCACCCAGTGGGCCACCGCCGCCCAGCTGTACCGGGCCCTGGGAGGCGAGGAGGGCTGATACCGCATCGCCGCTCGCGTATGCTCGACGTTTTCTGAACCGGGAGCATCGTGTTGGAGCAGGTCGATACAGTGGTGGTGGGGGCCGGGGTGGTGGGGCTCGCGGTGGCGCGGGCCCTGGCCCTGGCGGGACGCGAGGTGCTGGTGCTGGAGGCGTTTGAGGCCATCGGCACCCAGACCAGCGCGCGCAACAGCGAGGTCATCCACGCCGGCCTCTACTACCCGCAGGGCTCGCTCAAGGCGCGGCTGTGCGTGCAGGGCAAACAGATGCTTTACGCCTATTGCGCCGAGCGTGGCATTGCGCACCGGCGCTGCGGCAAGCTCGTCGTGGCGACCTCCCGGGAGCAGCTCGGGCCGCTGCAGCACCTGATCGCCAGGGCCGCAGCCAACGGGGTCGAGGACCTGGTGCTGCTCACGCGCGAACAGGCGCGCGCGTTGGAGCCCGCACTCGAGTGCGTGGCGGCCGTGCACTCGCCCAGCACCGGCATCGTCGACAGCCATGGGCTCATGCTGGCGCTGCAGGGCGATCTGGAAAACGCCGGCGGCATGATCGCCTTCAATTCCCCGCTGGAGGCGGCGCGCATCACCCCGCAAGGGATCGAGCTGACGGCCCGCGACGGCACGCAGCTGCGCGCGCGCGCCGTGGTCAATGCGGCGGGCGTGTCGGCCCCCTCGCTGGCACGCCGCTTCGAGGGCCTGGACCCCGTGCACATCCCGGGCGAGTACTACGCCAAGGGCAACTACTTCACGCTGGCCGGCCGCTCGCCCTTCGGCCGCCTGATCTATCCCGTGCCCGAGGCCGCCGGCCTGGGCGTGCACCTGACCCTCGACCTGGGCGGCCAGGCCAAGTTCGGCCCCGATGTGCAATGGGTGGACTCGCCGGAGGACCTGGTGGTGGACCCGGCGCGGGGAGAGGGCTTCTATGCCGAGGTCCGCAAGTACTGGCCCGGTCTGCCCGACGGGGCCTTGCAGCCGGGCTACGCCGGCATCCGGCCCAAGATCAGCGGGCCGGGCGAGGCGGCGCGTGACTTCATGATCGCGGGGCCGCAGGTGCACGGCGTGCCCGGCCTGGTCCACCTCTGGGGCATCGAGTCACCCGGGCTGACCAGCAGCCTGGCGATCGCGGCGCATGTGGAGACCCTGCTCTGAGCTGATCACTGCATCTCGATGCCGGCGTCCTTGATGATGCGGGCCCACTTGCCCATCTCGACCTGCATCAGCGTGCTGAGCTCCTCCGGGGAGGAGGTGCTGGCCTGCACGCCGGCATCGAACAGGGCCTTCTGGGTGTCTGGCAGCTCCATGAGCCTGCCGATCTCCTGGTTGAGTTTCTGCACGATGTCCCTGGGCATCCCCGCCGGGCCCACGAGCGCCAGCCAGTTGCTGGCGTCATAGCCCGCGACACCGGCCTCGTGCAGCGTGGGCACCTGCGGCAGCTGCGGAGCGCGGTTGGCCGTCGTCACCGCCAGGGCCTTGAGCTTGCCGGTGGCCAGATGGGGCTGTGCGTTGGTGAGGCCGGCGAAACTGCTTTCCACCACGCCGCTGACGAGGTCGGTCATGGCCAGATTGCTGCTGCGGTAGGGGATGTGCTTGAGCGGGGCGCCGGCCATGGAGACGAAGAGCCCGCCCATCAGGTGCTGGGTGCTGCCATTGCCGGAGGAGGCGTAGTGGACGGCGTCAGGCCTGGCCTTGGCCAGCGCGATGAAGTCCTTGACATTGTTCGCGCTGACCTTGCCTGGGTTGACGACCAGCACATAGGCCGAGTCCACGAGCTTGCCGATGGGCGTGAAGCTCCTGATCGGATCGTAGGGCAGGGACTTGTAGATCGAGGGGCTGATCGTGTGGGTGGAGGAGATCATCATCAGCGTATAGCCGTCCGGGGCCGCCTTGGCCACCAGATCGGCACCGATGGTGGAGCCGGCGCCCGGCTTGTTTTCGATGACGAAGGAGCCCCCCATGGCCGCCCCCAGTTTCTGGCCCACGATCCGTGCCACCACGTCGGTGAAGCCACCGGCGCCGAAGGGCACGATGATCTTGACCGGGCGGCTGGGATAGGCGCCCTGGGCGCTGACTGTCATCGAGCCCAGCGCCAGCAGGGCCCCCACAACAACACGGCGTCGAATGGTCATCCTCATGGTATTCACCCCTTATAGGTCGGTTCAGGCATGGAGAAAAAGCTGTGCAGGATGTGGTAGACCGACAGGTAGTTCTTCTGCTGGAAGCTGGCATGGGAGATGCCCTGCATGATCGAGAACTGCTTGTTGGTGGACGGCAGCTGCCGGTAGAAGGCGAGCAGGTCGTCCAGGCTGGCGATACCGTCGAACTCCCCGCGCATGATGAGGGTGGGCGCCAGGATGCGTGCCGGGTCGACGATGGGCAGCCTGGAGCACATGTCCACATAGGTGCCCGTGGGCAGGGAGTCGTCCAGCGTCAGGATGGCGTCGGCGAAGGCATTGACGGTCACTTCGTCCGCACACCCCGGATGGTCCCGGTTGAAGATGCTGTGCACGAAGGCCCGGTCCACCGGGCGCCGGTTGCGGGCCAGGAAATCCGGCAGCTTCTTGCGGCGCTCGGCCAGGGTGGGGCTGCCCTCACCCGTCCAGACAAATGCGTCGAGCGCCAGCCGGGCCACGCGCTCGGGGTGGCGCTGCGCGAACAGGGCGGCCTTGAGCGCGCCCGACGAGATGCCGTACACGAGCAGCTGCTGCGCACCGGTCTGCTGGCGGATGTAGTCGCTGCCGGCCGCCAGATCGTCAGCGCCGTTGGCGATGTCGCAGTTGATCGGGCGTTGTTTGTCCGAGCGGCCGTAGCCCTCGTTGTCCATGCACCAGGTGTCGTAGCCGCGCGCGGCGAACCAGTCCATGACCGACGAATGCGGCCGTCCCGGCACGCTGAGGTCGAAGGTGGGCTGCGAGGCCATGGACGAGCCATGCACGAACAGGACGGTGCCGGCGCGGGGCACCTGGGGCGCGGCGGGCTTTTGCCAGAGAAAGAGCTTCACCTCGCCCTTGCGGGTCCAGTGCTCCTTGCCGCCGCTCCACGTCACATTTGCCATTGTTTGTATCTCCTCGGGTCTCGGTGGGACGGTGATGGGGGGTGGGGCGCTAGAACTTCATGGTCAGGAAGGCATGCAGCGCATGGAAGAACTTGTGCCGCTGCACGCCCATCATCGGGTTGTGCGCGATGCCCGAGAGCACGACGAACTGCTTGTCCATGCTGGGCAGGCGGGCGTAGAAGTCGAGCAGATCCGGTTCGGCGGCGATGCCGTCGTATTCGCCGCGGATGATCAGCGTGGGGCAGGGGATGGACTCGGGTGTGGCCACGGGGAGGTTGGCGCACATGTCCACATAGGTGCCGGTGGGCACCTCGCTGACCAGGGG
>JAYNNS010000013.1:6283-8651 GCA_038112835.1 Curvibacter sp.
TCGGCCGCGGCGATGGCCTTCGGCACCAGGTCTTCGCTGCTGCCGGGCTTGTCGCGGTTGAACATGCCTTCGTAGAAGGCCAGGTCGACCTTGCGGCGCGGGCTGGCCGAGTATTCGGGCAGTTTCTTGCGGCGTTGCTCCAGGGTGGGCGAGCCGGCTCCGGTGTAGACCAGGGCCGAGATGCCCAGGCGCTCCACGGTCTCGGGATGGGCCTGGGTGTAGAGGCAGGCCCGCAGCGCACCGGAGGACGAGCCGAAGAGATTGACCTTCGGTGCGCCGGTCTTTTGCAGCACGAAGGGAATGACGGCCTCCAGATCCCTGGCGCCAGTCTGGATGTCGCTGTTGCCACGGCCCGACCAGCCCGAGCGGCCGTAGCCTTCATGGTCCACGGTCCAGACGTCGTAGCCGCGTTCGGCGAACCAGTCCATGACCGAGTAGTCCTGCCGGCCGGGCACCTGCAGGTCATAGGTGTTGCGGCCCGAGACGGTGGAGCCGTGCACCAGGAACAGCACCGGACGCGGCGCTTCGCCGGGTACCGGCGCCGTGGCGCGCTTGCGGTAGACGTACAGCGGCACATCGTCCCGCTTCACAACATGCTCTTCACTCCAGATCACGATCGTGCTTTCCTGCTTTTCTCTTGGCCTCTTGGTCGGCCGGCACGGCACGAGGCGTCTCGTGAGCCGGCTGGCATCTGCGGCTGACTATACTTTCCGCTCCCTCCGGAAGGAATCCCGTTTCGTGAATTCATTGTTTACGCTCCCGGCATGATGCGCGACCTCAACGCCCTGGCGACTTTCGTTGCGGTCGTCGATGCGCGCAGCTTTACCCTGGCGGCCGAGCGCTGCGGGATATCCAAGGCCCTGGTCAGCCGCCAGGTGCAGGAGCTCGAGCATTCCCTGGGTGTCAGGCTGCTCAACCGCAGCACCCGCAAGATCGGGCTCACGCAGGCCGGTGAGCGCTTCTACGAGCGTTGCGCGCGCCTGGTGGCCGACGCCGACTCCGCCGTGCGCGATGTCGAGGAGCTGTCGCGCGGCGGAGCGCACGGCCTGATCCGCATCAGCACGGCCATCACCTTCGGGCGCATGCACCTGCTGCCGGCGGTGCGCGATTTCCTGGCCCTCAACCCGGGTATCCAGATCGAGGTCATGCTGGCCGAGCGTTTTGCCGACCTGATCTCGGGCAATGCCGATCTGGTGGTCCGCCTGGCCGAGGAACCGCGCCTGAGCAATCTGGTGGCACGCCGCCTGGCCGCTGTGCAGTGGCTGGTGGTGGCCTCGCCCGACTACCTAGCACGCCACGGGACACCGCAGCATCCGCGCGATCTGCTGCAGCGCAACTGCCTAGTCTACGACAAGCCCAAGGGCGGTGACTGGCGCTTCACGGGGCCCGACGGGGAGGTGGCGGTCAAGGTGGCGGGCAATCTGCGCGCCAATGTGGCCGAGGGCCTGCTCGATGCCGTGCAAGGTGGCCTGGGGATTGCCGCGCTTCCGTCCTTCGCGCTCGGCGATGCGCTGCGCAGCGGCCGTCTGGTGCAGCTGCTGCCCGCCTACACGTTGACGGAGAGCACCTTGTACGCGGTCTTCCTGCCCGATCGGCGCCTGCCCGAGCGCATCCGCAGTTTCGTGCAGTTCCTGGCCGAGCGTTATGCGGGCACGCCGCAGTGGGAGCGCCTCTAGCGTGCCTGTCGCAGCGCCTGCGCCACTTCCTTGACCAGTTCCGGGCCCTTGTAGATCAGGCCGGTGTAAATCTGCACCAGGTCGGCGCCGGCCTCGATCTTGTCCAGTGCGTCGGCGGCGCTGAAGATGCCGCCGACGCCGATGATGGGGTAGTCCGGGCCCAGCGCAGCGCGTAGCTGGCGGATCACGCGGTTGCTGGCCTCCAGCACGGGAGCGCCTGACAGTCCGCCCGTTTCCTGCGCGTGCGGCAGGCCCTGCACGGCCTCGCGGCTCAGGGTGGTGTTGGTGGCGATCACGCCGTCCATGCCGTGGCGCTGCAGCGTGGCGGCGATGACCTTCACCTGCTCCTCGTCCAGATCCGGGGCGATCTTCACGAACACGGGCACACGCCGGCCGTGCTGCTGCGCCAGCTGTTCACGCCGCGCGGCGATGGCACCGAGCAGGGCGTCCAGTGCCTCGTCGCTCTGCAGGGCCCGCAGGTTCTTGGTGTTGGGGCTGGAGATGTTGACGGTGATGTAGTCGGCATGCGGGTGCACGCCTTCCAGCCCGAGCAGATAGTCGTCGGCCGCGTTCTCGATGGGCGTGGCGGCGTTCTTGCCGATGTTGAGACCCAGGATGCCGCCGGCCTTGCGGAAGCTGTGGGCGCGCATCACGTTGGCGATGAAGCTCGGCAGGCCCTCGTTGTTGAAGCC
>JAYNNS010000013.1:8661-13807 GCA_038112835.1 Curvibacter sp.
GTGTTGGGGCTGGAGATGTTGACGGTGACGTAGTCGGCGTGCGGGTAGACGCCGGCCAGGCCGATGAGGTAGTCCTCGGTGGCGCGCTCAATGGGCGTGGCGGCGTTCTTGCCGATGTTCAGGCCCAGCAGCAGCGGGGTACCGCCTTTCTTGCGGAAGCTGGCGCGCTGCACGTGGGCCACGAAGGCCTCCAGACCGTCGTTGTTGAAGCCCATGCGGTTGATCAGCGCGTTCGCGGCAGGCAGGCGGAACATGCGCGGTCGGGGGTTACCCGGCTGGGCCAGGGGCGTGACGGTGCCGACCTCGACGAAGCCGAAGCCCATGGCGCCCAGGCCGTCGATGCAGCGGGCGTTCTTGTCCAGGCCGGCGGCCATGCCCACGCGGTTGGGAAAGCGCAGCCCGGCCACGGTGACCGGGTCGTCGATGCGGGGCTGGCTGTAGGCACAGGCCAGGGGCGTGTTCTGGGTGCGCGCGAGCAGGTCGATGGTGAAGTCGTGCGCGGCTTCGGGGTCCATGCGGAAGAGCACGGCGCGGGAGAGGGCGTAGGGGATCAGGGACATTGGATAATCCGGTGCGAGACGCCAATTCTCCCAGATCAACCCCACTGCTCCCTGCCATGCTCACCCAAGACGAACTCAAGACCCTGGTCGGCCAGGCCGCCCTGCACTACGTGATCCCCGGCGAGATCGTCGGCGTTGGCACCGGTTCCACCGTCAACAAGTTCATCGACGCACTGGCCACGATCAGGGACCGCGTTCCCGGTGCCGTGTCGAGCTCGGAGGCGAGCACGCAGCGCCTGCAGGCTCTGGGCATCCCGGTGTTCGACGCCAATGCCGTGGGCCAACTGGCGGTCTACATCGACGGCGCCGACGAGATCGATGCGCAGGGCTGCATGATCAAGGGCGGCGGCGCGGCGCTCACGCGCGAGAAGATCGTGGCGGCTCAGGCCCGCCGCTTCGTCTGCATTGCCGACGACTCCAAGCGGGTCGAGGTGCTGGGCCGTTTTCCGCTGCCGGTCGAGGTCATTCCCATGGCCACCCAGCGTTTGGTGCGGCAGTTCGCCGCGTTGGGCGGAGAGGCCAGTGTGCGCCTCAAGGACGGACGACCGCTGATGACCGACAACGGCCAGCACATCCTCGACGTGCGGGGGCTGCAGATCCGGGATCCGCTGGCGTTCGAATCCGAAGTCAACCAGTGGCCGGGTGTCGTCACCGTTGGCGTGTTCGCGCACCAGCGGGCCCAGGTCTGCCTGCTGGGGACTGCCGCAGGGGTCCAGACCCTGCACTACGCCGAACCCCAAGGCTGAAAGAAGAAGAGGCCCGTGACGGGCCTCTTCTTTTTTCGGTGCATCCGCACAGGCTCAGAAAACGATACCGGTGGGGTTGTCCGGGGTGGGGCCCGTGGGGGGCGCTATCGGTGCGGGGGCCGGTGCCGGTGTTGGCGTGCGGGCGGGAGCCGGCGCGATCTCCGGGGGGGCCAGCGGACTGGCCGGGGGATTGCGGTAGGTGCTGGGCAGGCGCGAGGTCGCCGGGTAGCCGGCCGCATTCAGGTAGTCGCTCCACTCGTCTTCCGAGTAGCCCTTGAGCCGCTGACCGCCAATGGTGGCCAGGGGGACCGTGGCCTCCATCCCCATGCGGCGCAGGGCCTCGATGTCCTGTGCCGTGGTGATGGTGCGCTCGGTATGGGGGACACCGCGGCGGTTCAGCAGGTTGCGGGCCGCGTTGCAGGGCTCGCAGTTCTCGCCGGTGTAGAGGGTGACCGGATAGCGGCCCATGGCCTCGCGCAGCTCGAAGGGCAGTTCGGCCGCACCCGCAGGCAGCGCCGAGCGTCCACCGGGGCCCAGTGTCGTGGCTTTCTCATGGCTGGCCGGCGGCTTGTCGGAGAAGGTCACCCGTCCGTCCGGTCCGACGATGCGGTAGATGGCCTGGGCCGGTGCCAGCGCCGGCAGCAGGGCCAGCAGGGCGGTGACGGCCAGCAGGGCCGCGTGCTGTGGGCGGTGAGCGATCTTCATCGTGCCGGTCATTCCCTGTCCTTGTCTTATGCGCCGGCCATGCCCTGGTGCCGCAGCAGCGCGTCGAGGTTGGGCTCGCGCCCGCGGAACGCCTTGAAGGACTCGAGGGCCGGGCGGCTGCCGCCGGCCTCCAGGATGGCCTGCCGGTATTTTCGCCCGGTTTCCACGTTCGGCAAGCCCTTGTTACCCGCGGTTTCCTCGAAGGCCGCATAGGCGTCGGCGCTCAGCACCTCGGCCCACTTGTAGCTGTAGTAGCCGGCTGCGTAGCCACCCGCGAAGATGTGGCTGAAGGTATGCGGGGTGCGGCTCCAGGCCGGCGGCTGCAGCACGGCGACCTCGGCGCGGACCTGGTCGAGCAGGGGCAGGAAGTCCTGCGCCGGCTCGTGCTCGGTGTGCAGCAGCATGTCGAAGAGCGAGAACTCGATCTGGCGCAGGGTCTGCATGCCGCTCTGGAAGTTCTTGGCCGCGATCATCTTGTCGTAGAGCGCGCGCGGCAGGGGCTCGCCGGTCTCGACATGGGCCGTCATGTGTCGCAGCACCTCCCATTCCCAGCAGAAGTTCTCCATGAACTGGCTGGGCAGCTCCACCGCATCCCATTCCACGCCGCTGATGCCGGAGACATCGCGCTCGTTGACCTGGGTCAGCAGGTGGTGCAGGCCGTGGCCGAATTCGTGGAAGAGGGTGATGACATCATCGTGGGTGAGCAGCGGCGGCCTGCCGCCCACGCCCTCGGCGAAGTTGCAGACCATGTGCGCCACCGGGGTTTGCAGGCGGCCGTCGTCGGGGCGCAGCCAGCGCGCACGCACGTCGTCCATCCAGGCGCCGCCACGCTTGCCGGCCCGGGCTGGCTGGTCCAGGTAGAACTGGCCGACCAGTTGCCCGTTGCGCTCGATGCGGTAGAACTCCACCGCCGGGTGCCAGACGGGCGCGTTGTCGCGCCGGATGGACACCTCGAACAGGGTCTCGACGATCTTGAACAGGCCGGCGATGACGCGCGGCGCGGTGAAGTACTGCTTGACCTCCTGCTCGCTGAAGGCGTAGCGCGCCTCCTTGAGGCGCTCGGAGATGTAGGGCCAGTCCCAGGGCTGCGGATCGGTCATGCCCAGTTCCTCGCGGGCAAAAGTGCGCAGGTCGGCCACGTCGCGCTCGGCGTAGGGCCGGGCCTTGACGGCCAGATCGCGCAGGAAACGGATCACCTGCGCAGGGGACTCGGCCATCTTGGGGACAACCGAGACCTCGCCGAAGTTGCGGTAGCCCAGCAGCTGCGCCTCTTCGAGTCGCAGGGCCAGGATCTCGCGGATCAATGCGCTGTTGTCGAATTTCCTGGCCTCGTCCTCGGCCTGGTCGGAGGCACGGGTGGTGTAGGCGCGGTAGAGCCTGTGGCGCAGTTCACTGCTGCGGGCGAACTGCATCACCGGCAGGTAGCAGGGCATCTTGAGCGTGAGCTTGTGGCCGGTCTTACCCTCGGCTTCGGCCGCGGCCCGGGTGGACTCCAGCACGTCGGCCGGCACGCCTTCGAGCTCCTCGGTGCTCGCGTACCAGGCCCAGGCATCGGTGGCGTCCAGGGTGTTCTCGCTGAACTTCTGGCTCAGCTCGGCCTGGCGTTCCTGGATCGCGGCATAACGTTCCTTGGCCGCTCCCGTGAGTTCGGCGCCGCCGAGCACGAAGTTGCGCAGGGCGTTGCTGTGGGCCTGGCGCTGCTCGGCGTTGAGCGTGGCCGCGGCGATACCCTTGTATTTGGCATAGAGGCGCTCATCGGCCCCCAGGCGGGTCCAGAACTCGGTGATGCGCGGCAGGGCTTCGTTGTAGGCAGCGCGCAGTTCGGGGGTGTCGGCCACGCTGTTGAGATGGCTGACCGCGCTCCAGGCTCGGCCCAGCTGCTCGGTGGCCACGTCGAGTTCACGTGCGATCGCGGTCCAGTCGGCGGGGAAATCCGGGGCGGTCACGCGCACCAGGGCGGCCTCGGCCGCCTGTAGCAGGCTGTCCATGGCCGGGGCCACATGTTCCGGGCGGATCCGGTCGAAGGCGGGGAGATCGGAGAAGTCGAGCAGGGGATTGTTCATGGTCCTGATTGTGCGGTCTGCAGCCCGTGATTCAAGCCTCACGCCCATAGCTTGTGCCGATGGGCGCGATCAGCCGGCAGCGCGTTCGGCCGCCTCCAGGGTGTTGACCAGCAGCATGGTGATGGTCATCGGGCCCACGCCGCCGGGCACCGGCGTGATCCAGCCGGCCACCTGCCTCACGCCCTCGAAGTCCACGTCGCCGCAGAGCTTGCCCTCGTCGTTGCGGTTCATGCCCACGTCGATCACCACGGCGCCAGGCTTGACCATGTCGGCCGTGAGCACGTTGCGCTTGCCCACGGCGGCCACCACCACGTCGGCCTGCAGGGTCATGGCCTTGAGGTCCTTCGTCCCGCTGTGGCAGACGGTCACGGTGGCGTTGGCCTGCAGCAGCATGAGTGCCATGGGCTTGCCCACGATGTTGGAGCGGCCGATGACCACCGCGTGCTTGCCTTTCAGGTCATACCCGATGCTCTCGAGCATCTTCATGCAGCCATAGGGCGTGCAGGGCCAGAAGCCGGGCTGGCCGACCATGAGCGCGCCGGCGCTGGCGACGTGGAAGCCGTCCACGTCCTTGGCGGGCGAGATGGCCTCGATCACCTTGTGGGCGTCGATGTGGGCGGGCAGGGGCAGCTGCACCAGGATGCCGTGGATGGACGGGTCCTGGTTCAGAGCCTCGATGCGCGCCAGCAGCTGGGCCTCGGTCATGGTGGCCTCGTATTTCTCCAGCACCGAGTGCAGGCCGCTGTCCTGGCAGGCCTTGACCTTGTTGCGCACATAGACCTGGGAGGCCGGGTTGTCGCCGACCAGGATCACGGCCAGGCCAGGCGTGAGGCCGCGCGCCTGCAGGGCGGCGGCGCGGCGGGCGACATCGCCGCGGAGTTGCTGGGACAGGGCCAGTCCATCGATCAGTTGTGCGCTCATGTCTAGGGTGCTGCTGGGTGGGAAATGAAAACGCCCGCAGGGCGGGCGTCGGGTGGGTGGGGCCGTGCGCTCAGGCCTTGGCCGCGGCCGCCTGACCGAGGGCGATCTTGAGCAGGTCGGCCACGGTGTTGGCGTTGAGCTTTTCCATGAT
>JAYNNS010000013.1:13817-20038 GCA_038112835.1 Curvibacter sp.
GCTGCGAAGTTGGCGAGAAAGGGCGTTGCCGTCGATGAGTTGGGCTGTCATGTCAGAAATACAAGTCAAAATGGCCGGTAGCGCTAGTGGAATGTGCGCTGATAGCTATCAAAATAAGAGCGATCAGCCCTTGGGCGCGTTCTGTCCCAGGGCGATCTTGAGCAGGTCCGCCACAGTGTTGGCGTTGAGCTTTTCCATGATGTTGGCGCGGTGCGCCTCCACCGTCTTGATGCTGATGCCCAGGTCGTCGGCGATCTGCTTGTTCAGGCGGCCGGCAACGATGCGTTCCAGCACCTGGCTCTCGCGCAGCGTCAGCTTGGCCAGCAGGGCCTCGCGGCTGGCGGCCTGCTGGTGCACGCTGAAGGTTTCCCGGGCGCGCTCCAGCATGCGCTCGACCAGGTCGACCAGCTGGTCTTCCTTGAAGGGCTTCTGGATGAAGTCCATGGCGCCTTTCTTCATCGTGTCCACGGCCATGGGCACGTCGCCGTGGCCGGTGATGAAGACGATGGGCAGGGGCGAGTGGGATTCGATCAGGCGGTTCTGCAGCTCCAGCCCGGTCATGCCTTCCATGCGGATGTCCACGATCAGGCAGGCGACCTCGCGCGGGTCGTAGCGGCTCAGGAAGGATTCGGCGGAATCGAAGCAGCGGACCCGGTAGTCCTTGCCCTCCAGCAGCCACTGGAGGGAATCGCGTACGGCTTCATCATCGTCAACGACATAGACCGTGCCTTTTTTGGGAATCAGACTCATGTTCAACCTGACATTTTTTCTGCGTGTGCCTGCGCCGTGGTCGCCTCGGTCGGCTTGCCGTCCATCGGAAGCCAGAAAGAGAAGCGGCAGCCGGTCACTTCGGGGCCATTGTAGAGGTTCTCGGCCTTCATCCGGCCCTGGTGCGACTCGACGATGGAGCGGCACAGCGACAGGCCGATGCCCATGCCCTCGGCCTTGGTCGTGTGGAAGGCCTCGTAGAGGCGCTCCATGACCTCGGGCGGGATGCCGCGGCCGGTGTCGGTCACGGTGAACTCGACGACGGGCCGGCCCTCGACCGTGGCCGGCAGCACCTGCAGCTCGACCCGGCGCTGCTGCGGCGGCCGCTGGGCCTGCACGATGGACTCGGCCGCGTTCTTCAGCAGGTTGACCAGCACCTGCTCGATCAGGATGGGATCGACGAGCAGAGGTGGCAGAGGGGCCATGTGATGGGTCAGGCGCACGTTGTAGCGGCGCAGCTCGATCTCGGCCAGCTCCACCGCCTCGCTGACCATCACCGCCACCTCGGACGGTGTGCGGTTGGGCTCGCTGCGCTTCACGAAGGCGCGGATGCGCTGGATGATCTGGCCGGCGCGCTGGGCCTGCTTGGCCGTCTTCTCCAGCGCACCGAGCAGATCGTCCTCGGAGATCTGCCGCGCCCGGATGCGCGAGACCATGCCGTTGCAGTAGTTGTTGATGGCGGTCAGCGGCTGGTTGAGCTCGTGCGCCACGCTGGAGGCCATCTCGCCCATGGTGATCAGGCGGCTGGCGGTCTGGGCGCGTTCGGCCTGGGCGGCGGCCTGGGCCTCGGCCAGGCGGCGCGGCGTGATGTCGGTGGCGATCACCATCTGCGCCAGGCGGCCGTCCACCCAGGTCAGGTAACGCGTGCGCACTTCCAGCCACTTGCCCAGTTCCTCGACGTAGAGCTCGGCGTTCTCGGCCTCGGCGTCGGGCAGGGCGCTGGTGGGCATGCCGACCAGGCCGTCCACAGCATCCTGGCTGTCCTCGCTGGTCACACGTGGGGGCATACCGGCCTGGCTGGAAAGCAGGGCATGGCCATGGCTCTGGTCGCTGAACCACAGGCGGTACATCTTGTTGGCGAACAGCAGCTCGTCGCTGCCCAGCGGCGCCACCGAGACCGAGGCATCGAGGGCTTCCAGCACCGTGGTGAAGCGCTCGTAGGAGGCGTAGAGCTGCTCGCGCACGCGGTTGGGCTCGGTGATGTCGGTCATCGAGGTCATCCAGCCGGTCTGCAGGCCGCGCGCATCGATCAGCGGCGAGACGTAGATGCGGGCGTCGAACAGCGTGCCGTCCTTGCGCTTGACGCGCACCTGGAAGCCGCCGGGCGTGACGCGCCCGGTCAGTTCGTCTTCCAGCCGGGCGGCCAGCATCTCGCGGTCTTCCTCGGGCCAGTAGGGGAAGGGGGCGGTGAGCCCGACCAGTTCGCGTTCGCTCCAGCCGGTCATCTGGCAGAAGGCGGTGTTGACATAGGTGATGCGACCCTGCAGGTCCAGCGCCCGCATGCCCGTGGGCATGGAGTTTTCCATCGCGCGGCGGAAGTTCGTCTCCAGCACCAGGGCCTGCTGGGCCTGCATGCGCCGGCGCGTGTGGCGCCAGTTGGCGATCAGCATCCAGGCCGTCATCACGCTGAGCGTACCCACCAGCCAGAACAGGCCGCTGCCGATCACGCCCAACGACGCGCGGTAGGCCTGGGCGTGCAGCACCAGGCCGTTGCCCACGGGCGAGACCGGCACCTCGTATTCGTTGGCATGGGTGGCCCAGCCCATCCAGGGGCCGACCCGGCTGCGCTTGGGCGCGCTGCTGCCGGCCAGCACCTCGCCGCGCGAGTCGCGCAGGGAGACGGCGTAGCGCGCCGAGACCTCGGACGGTACGCCGTAGCGGTAAAGCGTGTCCAGGGAATATTCGGCCAGCACCACACCCGCGAAGCGGGTGCGTGTGTGCAGCGGCAGGTGCAATTCCAGCAGGGCCGTGCCATCGGGCGAGGCGGCGCGCTGGACATAGATGGGCTGGCGCAGCTCGCGCGCCAGCGCGTAGGCGTTCTCGGTTTCGCCGGGGCGCTCGGACGGCGGGCCGGCACGGGTGGCGGCCTGGACCAGGCCGTTGGCCAGCGTGGCATTGCCCTGGCTGGCGCGCAGGCGCTGGCGCTCGTCGATCCAGCTCAGGCCCTGCAATTCGGGGTACTGGTTGAGCAGGGCCGTGGAGCGGTTGCGAAACTGTTCGGCATCCAGCTCCTGGTTGGAGACCTGCTGGGCCAGCCGGACCAGCTCTTCCTGGCGTTCCAGCAGGCGCAGGCGCATGCGCTGCTGCGCGTATTCCACATCGCGCCGTACGGCTTCCTGCTCGCGTTCCATTTCCTCCAGGCGCAGGTAGCCGAAGGCGGCCACGATGGCGGCAAAGAAGAGCAGCACCGCCACCAGCGGGGCCAGCATGGCATAGCGGTCCTGCCGGTTGGGAGATTGCTGGCGCCACCATTGCCGCAGCCGCTGCACGGCGGGCAGTTCACGCAGGGAAGGCAGCAGGCGGGCGAAGGTCTGGAACATGCGTGGGGGAGTGTATTCCCGCTCGGATGCGGCCGGGCGATCTTTAATTCATTATGTGAAATAGAAAAGCATAACTTAAAATTCGTGGAAATTATGAGAAACTCTCGTATCGTTCTAACTTGGCCACAAGCCTGAAACCAAGAGGAAGAGGAGCACCCATGTCAGCCCTAGCCCAGAACCTGTCCGGACTCAATGCCGAAGATCTCGACAGCCAGGAAACCCTGGAATGGAAACACGCCCTGGAGGCCGTGATCGCGCAGGAGGGCCCCGAACGCGCCCACTTCCTGCTAGAGCAATTGCTGGAGCATGCGCGCCAGCACAGCATCGACATGCCCTTCTCGGCCACCACGGGCTATGTCAACACCATCGAACCCGACCAGGAAGCCCACAGCCCGGGCAATCTGGAGCTCGAAGGCCGTCTGCGCGCCTACATGCGCTGGAACGCCATGGCCATGGTGGTCAAGGCCAACCGCCTGGACCCGTTTGACGGCGGCGACCTCGGCGGCCACATCAGCTCCTTCCAGTCGCTGGCGCACATGTTCGCCGCCGGCTTCAACCATTTCTGGCACGCCGACAACACCGACGAGGGTGGCAAGCACGGTGGCGACCTGCTCTACATCCAGGGCCATTCCTCGCCCGGCATCTACGCCCGCGCCTTCCTCGAAGGCCGCATCAGCGAAGAGCAGATGCTGAACTTCCGCCAGGAAGTCGACGGCCAGGGCCTGCCCAGCTACCCGCACCCCAAGCTGATGCCGGGTTTCTGGCAGTTCCCCACGGTGTCCATGGGCCTGGGCCCCATCATGGCCATCTACCAGGCGCGTTTCCTCAAGTACCTGCACGCCCGCGGCATCGCCGACACCAGCGCCCGCAAGGTCTGGGTCTTCTGTGGTGACGGCGAGATGGACGAACCCGAAAGCCTGGGCGCCATCGGCCTGGCCGCGCGCGAGAAGCTGGACAACCTGGTCTTTGTGGTCAACTGCAACCTGCAGCGCCTGGACGGCCCGGTGCGCGGCAACGGCAAGATCATCCAGGAGCTCGAGGGCGAGTTCCGCGGTGCCGGCTGGAACGTCATCAAGCTGATCTGGGGCAAGGAGTGGGACGGCCTGCTGGCCCGCGACAAGGACGGCGCCCTGCGCAAGCTCATGATGGACACGCTGGACGGCGACTACCAGGCCTTCAAGGCCAACGACGGTGCCTTCGTGCGCAAGAACTTCTTCGGCCGCGATCCGCGCACCGCCGAGATGGTCGCCAAGATGAGCGACGCCGACATCTGGAACCTGCGCCGCGGCGGCCACGATGCGCAGAAGGTCTACGCGGCCTTCCACCGTGCCCACAATTCGCAGGGCGGCCCCACCGTGCTGCTGGTCAAGACCGTCAAGGGCTGGGGCATGGGCAAGGCCGGCGAGGGCAAGAACACGGCCCACCAGACCAAGAAGCTCGGCGATGACGACATCCGCTACATGCGCGATCGCTTCAACATCCCGATCCCCGACAGCGAGTTGTCCAAGATCCCCTTCTACAAGCCGGCCGACGACACGCCGGAGATGAAGTACCTGCACGAGCGCCGCAAGGCCCTGGGCGGCTACCTGCCCAAGCGTCGCGAGCGCTCCAGCGAAAGCTTTACCGTGCCGTCCCTGGAGACCTTCAAGGCGGTGCTGGAGCCCACGGCCGAGGGCCGCGAGATCTCCACCACCCAGGCCTATGTGCGTTTCCTCACGCAGCTGCTGCGCGACCAGGCCCTGGGCCCGCGTGTGGTGCCCATCCTCGTGGACGAGGCACGTACCTTCGGCATGGAAGGTCTGTTCCGCCAGATCGGCATCTACAACCCGGAAGGGCAGAAGTACACCCCGGTGGACAAGGAACAGGTCAGCTACTACAAGGAAGACAAGGCCGGCCAGATCCTGCAGGAAGGCATCAACGAAGCGGGCGGCATCAGCAGCTGGATCGCCGCGGCAACCTCGTATTCGACGAGCAACCGCATCATGATCCCCTTCTATATCTACTACTCGATGTTCGGCCTGCAGCGCGTGGGCGACCTGGCCTGGGCGGCCGGCGACATGCAGGCGCGCGGTTTCCTGCTGGGCGGCACCTCCGGTCGTACCACGCTCAACGGCGAGGGCCTGCAGCACGAGGACGGCCACAGCCAGGTGCTGGCTTCCACCATTCCCAACTGCGTGAGCTACGACCCCACCTTCGCGCACGAGGTGGCCATCATCCTGCACCACGGTCTCAAGCGCATGGTGGAGAAACAGGACAACGTCTTCTTCTACATCACCCTGCTCAACGAGAACTACGCCATGCCGGGCCTGAAGGCCGGCACCGAAGAGCAGATCATCAAGGGCATGTACCTGCTGCAGGAGGCCAAGGTTGCCAAGAAGGCGCCGCAGGTCAACCTGCTGGGTTCGGGCTCCATCCTGCGCGAGTCCATGGCCGCCAAGGAGCTGCTCGAGAAGGACTGGGGCGTGGCTGCCAATGTCTGGAGCTGCCCGAGCTTCAACGAACTGGCCCGTGAAGGCCAGGACTGCGAGCGCTGGAACCTGCTGCACCCGACCGAGAAGCAGCGCGTGCCTTTCGTCACGCAGCAGCTCGAGCCGCACGCCGGCCCGGTGATCGCCTCGACCGACTACGTGAAGAACTTCAGCGACCAGATCCGCCCCTTCATCCCCAAGGGCCGGACCTACAAGGTGCTGGGCACCGACGGCTTCGGCCGCAGCGACTTCCGCAGCAAGCTGCGCGAGCACTTCGAGGTCAACCGCCACTACATCGTGGTCGCCGCGCTCAAGGCCCTGGCCGAAGAGGGCACGGTGCCCATGGAGAAGGTGGCCGAGGCCATCACCAACTACCAGATCAAGGCTGACAAGATCAACCCGCTTTATGCAAAAAGCGGGTTGATCTTGCGGCGAAGACGCATAT
>JAYNNS010000013.1:20048-20856 GCA_038112835.1 Curvibacter sp.
CTGCATGCCTGATCGCAAGCACCTACAGAGGAAGACGTTGACATGGCTCTCGTAGAAATCAAGGTACCCGACATCGGCGATTTCGATGCGGTGGCGGTGATCGAACTGCTGGTCAAGCCCGGCGACACGGTCAAGGCCGAGCAGTCGCTGATCACCGTCGAGTCCGACAAGGCCTCGATGGAAATCCCCTCCAGCCACGCTGGCGTGGTCAAGGAGCTCAAGGTCAAGCTCGGTGACAAGGTGGCGATGGGTTCGCTGGTCGCCCTGCTCGAATCGGCTGATGCGCCGGCGGCGGCTGCACCGGCCGCGCCCGCGCCGGTGCCTGCCGCAACGCCCGCCGCTGTGGCTGCGCCTGCACCCGCTCCGGTAGCGGCTGCGCCGGCACCTGTTGTTGCCGCGCCTGCGGCCGCCGTGCCGGCCCACGATCCCACGGCCCCCAAGGGCCAGCTGCCCCACGCCAGTCCCTCGGTGCGCAAGTTCGCGCGTGAACTCGGCGTACCGCTCGACGAGGTCAAGGGCTCGGGCCCCAAGGGCCGTATCGTCGAGGCCGACGTCAAGAACTTCACCAAGTCTGTCATGAGCGGCGCGGTGCGTACCCAGGCCATGGGCGCGGCGTCGTCTGGCGGCGGTGATGGTGCCGCGCTGGGCCTACTGCCCTGGCCCAAGGTGGACTTCGCCAAGTTCGGCCCCATCGAGCGCAAGGACCTGTCGCGCATCAAGAAGATCAGCGGCGCCAATCTGCACCGCAACTGGGTGATGATCCCGCACGTCACAAGCTACGAGGACGCCGACATCACCGATCTCGAGG
>JAYNNS010000014.1:0-10136 GCA_038112835.1 Curvibacter sp.
GCGCAGGAAGCGGCGGTAGGCCAGCGAGCGGTCCAGCACCGGCACCGCGTCGATCACCTCGACGGGGGCGGGGCGGGTGGCGAATTTCTTCCAGGTCTTGAACATGGTGGGGCGCCCTTTCTCTCTGGTGCTGGCCTCGTCGCACTCAGTACGACGCGCTCCGTGCGCGCTCGCAGTTGCTGCACGTATTGTCCGGGCCGTGCCGCTCACCCGCGCAGCGGATGCGCGTGAAAAACACAGAAAAATCGGGTGCCTGCGCCTGCCTCACGGCATGCAAGCAGCTTAGGACCCACACTTGAGAAAGTGCTTGAAGTGCGGCGTCTTCCGAGCGCAACACCTGAAAAATGAGCGCTTGCGCCCGGCCTGGTGATGGCCTATGGGGAAGGCTGGCGCCTGGCGTCCTGCACACTTCGCGCAAGCGCTCTCCTGTGCTGACAAGCACCGGCCCGGGCGGCACAAAGTCACGTCGCATCCATCCGGCCCCTCTTCGCCGATCGGTATTCGTATTAGACTGATCCGGCAATTCAGGGCGGATCACCGGTCATCCACAAACCGATGACATTCAAGGTCTGGAAAGATCATGTCGCACCCCCAGGCCCTGTCGCCTGATCCCGATCACCCGTACCACAGGCCCTGCGGGTGCAAGCGTCCAGCGAGCCCGGGCAAGGTATGAAAGCGGCATCCTTCCCCACGCCAGTTGTTGATGGGGGCGGCCGGTCCCTGTGGCTGGTCTACCTGGCCCTGATATGCGCCGGGCTGGCGGGCAACTATCTCAAGTACCCGATCTTTCTGAATGTCGAGTTCCTCTTCGGCAGCATCTTCTCGATGCTGGCGCTGCAGCTCTTCGGCACCGCGCGGGGCATGCTGGCCGCCCTGCTGATCAGCAGCATCACCTGGTGGATATGGCGCCACCCCTATGCCATCGTCATCATGACGGCCGAGATCGGCATCGCGGCCCTGCTGATGCAGCGCCTGCGCATCAGCCTGGTGCTGGCCGTATCGGCGTACTGGTTGCTGATCGGCATGCCACTGGTCTATCTGTTCTATCACCGGGTGATGCAGCTGTCCTTCGACATCGCCTTGGTCACCATGACCAAGCAGGCGGTCAACGGCATCACCAACGCCCTGCTGGCCCGCCTGCTCTACCAGGGGTACTCGCTCTACAGCCGGCAGGCGCTGGTCACGCTGCGCGAAGTGCTGCACAACGCCTTCGTGCTGTCGGTGCTCGCACCCATGCTGTTTCTGCTCGCATACGACAGCAGCAATGAGCTGAAAAACGCCCAGGAGACCGCGCGCCTGAACCTGGGGCATGAGAGCCAGCGCCTGGGGGCGCAGCTCGACATCTGGGTCCACAACCGGGTCACCGCCGTCACGGCCCTGGCGGACATCGCTGTCAGGGTGCCGCCGGCACAGATGCAATCCCGGCTGGACCAGGCACGCGCCTCCGACCCCAACTTCCTGCGGCTGGGACTGCTGGACGCCAGGGCGCGCACGCTGGCCTATTCCCCGGCCATCGATGCGGCGGGCAAATCCACCATCGGGCTGGATTTCTCCGACCGCCCCTTTCTCCCGCAGCTGCAGCAGTCCCTGCGGCCGCTGCTCTCGGAAGTCGTCCCTGGGCGGGTGGGGCCTGCGCCGGTCCCTGTCGTGCTGATCCTTGCGCCGGTGTCGCTCGAAGGCCACTACCGGGGTGCCGTGACCGGGGTGCTCAATCTGACGCAACTCGTCGAAATCCTGAGCACCGACGCATCGCTCAAGGGTGCCTACTACACGCTGATCGACAAGAACGGGAACGTCATCCTCAGCAACCGCCCGGATCAGACGGCGGCTCGCCCCTATGTGCGCGGGCCGGGTGAGTTGACCCCGCTCGACAACAAAGTGAGTCAGTGGATGCCGGAACTGCCTCACACGCGCCATCTGTACGACCGCTGGCGCCAATCCACCTATGTGAGTGACACACCGGTGGGCGACCTGGCCGAGTGGCGGCTCCTGCTGGAACAGCCCATCGCGCCCATGCAGCGCATGCTCAGCGAGTCTGCCGTCCAGCGCTTGACCATGGTGTTGGCCATGCTCCTGCTCGCCGCCCTGGTGGCCGAGCTGTTCAGCCGACGCATTGCGGCCACGATCGAGGCCCTACGGGAAATCACCCTCGACCTGCCCTCCAAACTCGCCGGGGGCAGCAGCGTTGTCTGGCCACGCAGCAGCGTGATCGAAACCAACACCCTGGTGGCCAATCTGCAGGCCATGGCCGATTCGCTGACCACGGAGTTCCAGCGGACCCAGCGCCTGAACGAATCCCTGGAGGACCGGATCGAGGAGCGCACGCGCGCGCTGGACAAGCTGAACCGCGACTTCGCCGCGCTGCTGGACAACACCACCGAGGTGCTCTTCTTCAAGGACGCCCGCATGCGCCTGCTCTTCTGCAGCCAGACCATGGCCCGCAGCGTGGGACGCGACAGCTGGCGCGAGCTGATCGGCAAGTCGACCGCCGAGATCTTCGAGGCCCAGGAGGCCCGCATCATCGATGCCGAAGACACGCGCATCATGGCCACCGGCCGCCCCCTGCTGGACCAGACCCGACAGCGCCGCAACGGCCAGGGGGAACTCCGCTGGATCAGCACCAGCAAGTGGCCCATCCTCGACAGCCAGGGGCAGGTGGTGGGTCTGTTCGGCATCCACCGTGACATCACCCAGAGCAAGCAGGCCCAGGACGAGCTGCTGATCGCGGCTACCGCCTTCGAGTCTCAGGAGGGCATCTTTGTGACCGATGCCCACCGGATCATCCTCAAGATCAACCGCGCCTTCACCGAGATCACCGGCTACACGGCAGCCGATGCCGTCGGGGTCCAGCCCGACCTGTTGCTGTCGAACCGGCATGACGAGGTCTTCATGCGCGAGTTGTGGCGCGCCGTCGCGCAATCGGGTTCATGGCATGGCGAGCTGTGGGTACGGCGCAAGGACGGCGAGATCCACCCCCAATGGCTGGCCATCACCCCGGTCAGGAATCCGGACGGCGCGGTGGTCAACTACGTCGGCACGCTCGTGGACATCACCGAACGCAAGGCGGCGGAGGACGAGATCAGGAACCTGGCCTTCTACGATCCGCTGACCCAGCTGCCCAATCGCCGGCTGATGCTCGACCGGCTCCAGCAGGCCGTTGCAGCGCGGGCACGCAGCGGCGTCGATGGCGCGCTGATCTTCATCGACCTGGATCACTTCAAGAACGTCAACGACGCCCGCGGCCACGCCATCGGCGACCAGCTGCTGCAAAAAGTGGCCCAGCGCCTGCAAGCCCTGTTCCGCGCCGATGACACCGTGGCCCGCCTGGGCGGCGACGAGTTCGTGATCCTGATCCCGGAGCTCGCGCCGGAAACCGGTGACAGTGCGCGGCTGGCCATGCGCATCGCGGAAAAGGTGCGTGAGGAGCTGCGCCGCTCGATCGAGATCGAGGGCCGCAGCTACCGCTGCAGCGCCAGCATCGGCGTCACCTTGATCGACAAGGCCGGGCAAACCTCCAGCGACCTGCTGCGCGAGGCCGATACCGCGATGTACCGCGCCAAGGAAGCCGGGCGCAACCAGGTCGCCTTCTACGAAGCCGCCATGCAGGCGGTGGTGGAAAAGCGCATCGCCACGGAAGAAGCCCTCTCACACGCCCTGGAGCGCGATGAACTGCGCATGGTGCTGCAACCCCAGTTCGACCGCCACGGCCAGGCGACGGGCGCCGAGCTGCTGATGCGCTGGCACCACCCCCAGCTGGGCGAGGTCTCCCCGGCGGAGTTCATCCCACTGGCCGAGGAGATGGGGCTCATCGTCGAGCTCGGCGAATGGGCGCTCCGGCAGGCCTGTCGGACGGTGGTGCAGCTGCAGGCACAGGGACGGACCACGCCCCTGTCCGTCAATGTCAGCCCACGACAGTTTCGCCAGAGTGATTTCGTGCAGCGGGTCACCGCCATCCTTGCGCAGAGCCAGGCGCCGGCCCGTGCCATCATTCTGGAAGTGACCGAAGGCATGCTGATCGAGGACGTGGACGGCGACATTGCCCGCATGCAGGAACTGACCGCCCTGGGCATCCGCTTCTCCATCGACGACTTCGGCACCGGCTACTCCAGCCTGTCCTACCTCAAGCGCATGCCGCTTTATGAACTGAAGATCGACAAGACCTTCATGGACGGTACGCCGGACGACCCCAACGACACGGCCATCGTCAAGCTGATCTTCTCGGTCGCCGCCAGCCTGGGCCTGAAAGTGGTCGCCGAAGGCGTGGAAACCCGCGCCCAGTCCGATTTCCTGATCCAGCACGGCTGCGATGCCATGCAGGGCTACTTCCTGGCCCGACCCATGCCCATCGACGACTGGCTGGACCGCCAGGCACCGCACGAAGGATTGGTGGTCCAATAAGCGCATGAACGCCCCACACGACACCGACGCCCGCCTGACGGAGCTCGAGATCAAGGCCAGCTACGCCGAAGACCTGCTGGAGCAGCTCAACACCACCCTCTACCGGCAACAGCAGCAGATCGACCTGTTGCTGCGCGAGGTCACGGGCCTGCGCCAGCAGCTGCCCGAGGGCAGCCAGCCCGTGCTGCGCAACCTGCGCGACGAACTGCCGCCGCACTACTGAGCACCGCAGCGAGCCCCCGTCCGCACGAGCGCCTCAGCCCGGCGCCGGCGGCGCGTAGCGCGTGACCTCCTGCGGCCGGCCCTGCCGGTCCACGCGCACCAGCACCATCTCCCCGCTGGCTGCGCTGCCGCCCGCATAGGCGCTGATCACGACCTGGTGCGTGACCAGGATGGGCGGGCGGTCCGGCGGCTCATCCTGCAGGCGCGCCACGAAGGCCTGCAGGGCCTCGCGCTGCTGCGGGCCGCGCTCGTACTCGCCGAAGAAGGAGCGCAGGCTCGACTCCACGCTGACCGCGCCATAGCCCAGCAGGCGCGCCGTGTCCAGGCAGCGGCACCAGGGACTGGACCAGACCTGGGCGCGCTGCAGGCCCTGGCTGCGCAGCCAGCGGCCTGCCGCGCGCGCCTGCTCGCGCCCGGCGGCGCTGAGGTTGCGCTGGGTGCTGCAGTCGCCCATGCGAAAACCCGGCGGGTCCCCCACACCCGGCGCCTCGGCGTGGCGCATGAGCAGCACATGGCGGCCGGCGGCCAGGCGCTGGCCGACGGTGGCCGCCGGCAGCAGCGCCGGCAGGAGCAGGGCGGGGGCAGCGATGAGCAGGGGGCGACGACGCATCAGGCCAGGGCCCGCCCCTGGGCGACCAGGGTGGCGAGATCGCGTTCGAGCAGGGCCGGATCGTCGGCGTTGTGCTCGACCAGCTGGCGCAGATGCGTCAGGCTGTCGAGGTCGAGGTGCTCGCAGCGCAGGCCCACATGGCGGCCCTCGACATGGGTCACCGTGGTCTCCATGCGGATGGCCGCGTGAGGCGCCAGCGCCAGCCGCAGGCCGCAGGGCTCCCCGACACGGCCGGCCCAGTCGGCCGTCACCTCGACCAGCGCGCCCCGCAGCGAGATGTCCTGCAGCAGGCCCTGGCTGTCCTGCGTGCCCAGGCGCAGGCGCACGGGGGCGTGGAAGACGGAACGCAGAAACCGGCGGCGATCATTGGCAGTGCTCATCTGGAGGGACTCCCCGGCGCACGGGCGCCGGAAACAGTATCCGCAGAGCGGGAAAGGCTGTCAAACCGGCTGGGCTGCGCCCAGCCGCGCCAGCCACTGCGCCAGGGGCTGGGGCTGGTCGTAGAAATAGCCCTGCAGGCGGTCGCAGTCCTGGGCCCGCAGGTAATCGACCTGGGCCTGGGTCTCCACGCCTTCGGCCACCACCTCCAGCCCCATGTGGTGCGCCATGGACAGGATGGACTGCACGATGGCCGTGTCGTTGATGTCGTGCGGCGTGTCCTGCACGAAGCTGCGGTCGATCTTGAGCTCGAACAGCGGCAGGCGCTGCAGGTAGCGCAGGCTCGAGTAGCCGGTGCCGAAGTCGTCGATGGAAAAACGGATGCCCAGCTTGACCAGCGCGATGATGCGCTGCAGGGCATGCTCCCAGTCCTGGATGAACAGGCTCTCGGTCACCTCGAAGACCAGCTGCTGGGCCGGTGCGCCGGTCTGGCGCAGGATGTCGCGCACGCGCGGCACGAAATCCTCGCTGCGGAACTGCTGCGCGCTCACGTTGACCGCGAGCGACTGTGTCAGCCCCAGCGTGCGCATGTGGGCCAGGGTGCGGCAGGCCTGGTCGATCACCCACTCGCCCAGCGGCAGGATCAGCCCCGTCTCCTCGGCCAGCGGGATGAAGCGCACCGGCCCGATCAGGCCGCGCAGGGGATGCTGCCAGCGCAGCAGCAGCTCGCCACCGACCGGCCGGCCCTGGGCGTCGACCTGGCTTTGCACGTAGAGGCAGAGCTGGCCGGACCCCAGCCCCTCCTTGAGCTCCTGCTCCAGCGCCAGGCGGTCTTCCACCTCGTGCTGCATGGTGAGCTCGAAGAAGGCGATGCGGTTGCGGCCCGCGCCCTTGGCGCGGTACATGGCGGTGTCGGCCTCGCGCAGCAGGTCGTCGATCTGCTGCCCGGCCTTGGGAAAGAGGCTGATGCCGATGCTGCCCGTGCTGCTGTAGCTGAAGTTGTCGATCACGTGCGGGCGGTCCAGCGTGGCGCGCACCTTCTCGGCCACGGCCATGGCCGCGCGCGCGCTGCTCTCCACGTCCTGGCCCAGCTCGTTGATCAGCAGCACGAATTCGTCGCCCCCCAAGCGGGCCACCGTGTCCTCGGCGCGCAGCAGGCCCTGCAGACGCTGCGCCACCTCGGTCAGCAGCAGGTCGCCCACCGAATGGCCACGCGCGTCGTTGATCTGCTTGAAGTTGTCCAGGTCCACGAACATCACCGCGCCGTACTGGCGGTTGCGGCGTGCCAGCGCCAGCGCCTGCTCGATGCGGTCGCGCAGCAGGCTGCGGTTGGGCAGGCCCGTGAGCGCATCGAAATAGGCCAGCCGATAGGTCTGGACCTCGGCCTCCTTGCGCTCGGTGATGTCGGTGTTGAAGCCGTGCCAGAGGGTGCTGCCGTCGGGCTGGCGCTCGGGCTGGGCATTGCACAGGCGCCAGCGCTCGCCCTGCACGGGCAGGATGACGCGGTACTCCACGCGCCAGGGCTCCAGCGTGCGGGCCGAGACGCGGATGGATTCGAGCAGCCGCTCCAGGTCGTCCGGATGGACGCGCGCCAGCACCGGGCTGGCGTCCTCGCGCACCTGCTCGGGCTCGACCTCGTAGATGGCCTGGATGCCGGCACTGGCGAACGGAAAGCTCAGCCGACCCTCGTCATCCATGCGGAACTGGTAGAGCGAGCCGGGCACGTGCCGCGCCAGGTTGTCGAGCAGGTCCACCTGCTGCTGCAGCCGCTGCTGCCAGCGCAGCCGCTCGGTGATGTCGCGGAACACGATGCTGCTCAGCCACTGCCCCGCATGGTCACGGTACAGCGCCGAGGTGAGCTCGACCTCGAACAGCGTGCCATCTCCACGCTGCATGCGCAGCTCGCCGCGTGCATGGCCCAGGCGCAGCCGCGTGTCGAGCAGCTCGGGCAGGCGCGGATCGTCCAGGTCCAGAAGGCCGCCGCGTCCGCGCCGGCAGATCTCCTCCTCGCTCAGGCCCAGCATGGCGCAGGCGGCGGCATTCGCCGCCAGCACCTCGCCGCCGGGCCGGGTCTGCAGCACGCCGTCCATGGTGTTGTCGAACAGCTTCTGGTAGCGATCCACGGCCAGCTGCATCTCCAGGCGCTGGCGGCGCAGCTCGAGCTGGGTCACGGCCTGGCGCGCCAGCAGGCTCAGCGTCTCGCGCTCCTGCGGCCCGAACTCGCGCGGCTGGCGGTCGATCACGCACAGCGTGCCCAGGGCCTGCCCGTCGGGCATGACCAGCGGCGCACCGGCGTAGAAGCGGATCCCCGGCTCGCCCGTGACCAGCGGGTTGTCGCGAAAGCGCGGGTCCAGCCGCGCGTCGGGCACGATCAGCAGCGCCTGCGGCCGCTCGATGGCCACGCTGCAGAAGGACTGGCTGCGCGGCGTCTCGGTGGTCGCCAGGCCCAGGTGTGACTTGAACCACTGGCGTTCGGTATCGACCAGGCTGACCAGTGCTATCGGCACGCGCAGCCAGACCGAGGCCAGGTGGGTGAGCTCGTCAAAGCCGGCCTCGGGCGCGGTGTCGAGCACCGCGTAGTCCCGCAGGGTCTGCAGGCGTCGCCGCTCGGCCTCGTCCTGGATCGTGACAGCGGACGGCTGCGGGTCGCTCACGGCAAGGGTCCGTCGGCCAGGGTCTGCGGCGGCAAGCGGTCGATCTCGGCCAGCAGCTGCGCCAGGGCCCGGCCCGCCGCATCGAGCACGATGCGCCCCTGTTCGGCCGTGGCCGCGGCGGCGTTGCCCACCGCACCGGCCGGGTTGTAGTCCTGCATCTGCCAGGCCAGCTTGGCGCTGCGGCCGTTGCCCAGGATGGGAAAGGCCGCGGCGCGCTGCTGCGCGGCCGAGGCGAACTGCCGCGCGTGCTGCATGGCCACATGCCCGGGCCTGAGCGCCAGCATCATGGCGGTCTCGATCTGGCCGGCATGCACGCCCCAGCGATGTTCCTCGGCGCTGAACAGGCCCTCGACCTCGGGCCCCAGCGGCAGGTTGAACCAGTTGACGCTGTAGACCAGCATGCCCAGCCGCGCACGCAGGTCGCGCGCCACCGGATCGGTCAGGCCGACCTGGCCGCCATGCGCATTGAGCAGCACGAGCTTCTTCACGCCGGCGCGCGCCACCGACTCGCCGATCTCGGTCCACAGACTGATCAGGGTGCGCGAGGACAGCGTGAGCGTGCCGGGAAAGGCCTGGTGCTCGGGACTGAAGCCCACGCCCTGCACGGGCAGGAAGAGCACCGGCAGGTCCTCGGCCAGGTGCGGCAGCGCCGCGGCCACCACGCCCTGGGCCAGGTCCGCATCCACGCTCAGCGGCAGGTGCGGGCCATGCTGCTCGGTCGCGCCCAGGGGCAGCACCGCGATGGCGCGCGCGGTGTCGAGCTGCGCGAAGTCGCGGGTGGACAGATCGGCCCAGTAACGGGACGGGACGGCGCGGGAAGAAAGGCCCATGCGCCGATTATCCCCTGCACCCCGGCCGGGCTCAGCGCGGGTACATCCAGCGCCGCGACCAGGGCAGCCCGCGTGCCGGGCGGCCGGCCTTGCGGCACAGCACCTGGTAGAGCGAGATCTCGTCGTGCTCGAAGGCCCACTGGCAACCGGCCAGGTACACGCGCCAGATGCGCCAGCGCCGCTCGTCCACCATGGCGCGCAGCTTCTCGCCATGGGCCTCGAAGGCCTGGCTCCACAGGGCGGTGGTGCGCGCGTAGTGGCGGCGCAGGCTTTCCACGTCCAGCGCCTCCAGGCCGCCGGCCTGCAAGGTCTTGAGCACGGTGCCGATGTGCGGCAGCTCGCCCTGCGGGAAGACATAGCGGTCGATGAAGCGACCGCCACCATGGCTGGTTTCGCCGTCATTGGCATCGGTCGAGGTGATGCCGTGGTTGAGCACCCAGCCCTCGTCCGCGAGCAGCTCGCGGATGCGCGCGAAATAGCCCTGCAGGTAATCCAGCCCCACATGCTCGAACATGCCCACGCTGGTGATGCGGTCGAAGGGACCCTGCACGTCGCGGTAGTCCTGCAGCCGGATCTCCACCTGATCCTGCAGGCCGGCGGCGCGCACGCGCTCGGTGGCCAGCTCGAACTGCCGCTGCGAGAGCGTGATGCCCACGCAGCGCGCACCGAACTTCTGCGCCGCGCGGATCACCAGCGCGCCCCAGCCGCAGCCGATGTCGAGCAGGCGCTGGCCGGGCTGCAGCTGCACCTTGGTCAGGATGTGGTCGATCTTCTTGAGCTGGGCCTCCTCGAGGGTCTCGTCGCCGCGCTCGAAATAGGCGCAGGAATAGACCATGCGCGGATCGAGCCAGGCCTGGTAGAAGTCGTTCGAGACGTCGTAGTGGTACTGGACCGCCTCCCGATCGCTCTTCTTGCTGTGCCGGAAGTGGCGCACGATGCGCGTCAGGCGGCTTTCGCTGCCGCTGCCGGCCTCGGCCAGGCGGTGTGCCATGTCGAGGATGTCGTCCACGCTGCCCTCGACGTCGATCAGGCCTTCGACATAGG
>JAYNNS010000014.1:10146-17461 GCA_038112835.1 Curvibacter sp.
GCCGACGTGACCAGGCTGTCCAGGCTGGGATCGAGCCGCGTGGGCACGGCCGCGGCCTTGCGCACCTTGATCACCACCCGGGCTTGCTCGAAATCACCGAGCCGCAGCCCCGAGCCGGCCACGGGGTGCTCGCCCCACTGCAGCAGGACGGGCAGGTTGGCCCGGTCCTTGAGTTGCGCCACCCAGGGGGTCAGCGCGGCTTCCATGCTGGACACCATCGTGCATCTCCCGAAACATCTTGGTCATCTGCAAGCCGTGCAGCGCGCACGGACCCGACGACAAACACGATGCGGGCCGCGACAGGCACACGGGATTTCATAGTGTCCATGAGGTCCATAGACAGGACAAGCTTTTAAGCCTTGGCTTATATTGCGACTGCCCGCGGGAACTTGTCCCCGGCCGGCCACTCCCATCCCCCTGCTACTTTCGTGATCCGGATCCCCGCATGCCCCTGTTTCCGTCCCTGCGCACTGCGCGCGCCCTGACCCTGTTCCTGCCCCTGCTGCTGGTCGCCGTGTTCCAGGGTCCGGCGGTCCAGGCCCAGACCGGCCGTGGGGCCGTGGTCACCACCCCGCAGGCGCGCACCGAGCTGCTGGCCCACGCGCCCGAGGGCGTGGCGCCGGGCCGCACGGTCTGGGTCGGCCTGCGCATCGAGCACCAGGCGCACTGGCACACCTACTGGAAGAACGCCGGCGACTCGGGCCTGCCCACCGAACTGCAGTGGACCCTGCCCGCAGGGGTCGAGGCAGGCGAGATCGCCTGGCCGCTGCCGCAGAAGATCCCGGTCGGCCCGCTGGTCAACTACGGTTATGAAGGCACGCTGCTGCTGCCCGTGCCGCTGACCATCACGCCGGCCTTCCAGCCCGGACTGCCGGGCCAGGACCTCACGGTGCAGCTGCGCGCGAGCTGGCTGATCTGCAAGACCGAGTGCATTCCCGAGGAGGGCGAGTACACCCTGCGCATCCCGCTGCGCGGCTCCACCGCGCTGCACGGCGCGCTGTTCGAGGCGGCGCAGCAGGCCCAGCCGCGTACGCTGGCAGCGTCGCCGCAAAGCGCCATCCGCCTCCAGGGCCAGACGCTGCAGCTGGCCGTGGCCGGCCTGCCCGAGCGTCTGCGCGGGCAGAAGCTCGAGGCCTTCCCCGAGATCGCCGAGGTGGTCAATCCCTCGGCCCCCTGGCGCCAGCGCTGGGACGGCGCGGTGTGGACGGCCGAGCTGCCGCTGGCGCCGCAGCGCAGCGCCAGCCCCACGGTACTGCCCGTGGTGCTGGCCAGCGGCAGCCAGGGCTGGCGCGCCGAGCTGCCCGTGCGCGATCCCTGGCCGGCCACGGCCGCACCCGCGACCATCTCCCCGGCCCTGCAGGCCGCGCTCGATGCGAACGCCGCGGCGCAGGGCAGCCCGGCCCCCACCCTGGGCTTCTGGGCCGCGCTGGCGGGCGCGCTGATCGGCGGCCTCATCCTCAACCTCATGCCCTGCGTGTTCCCGGTGCTGGCCATCAAGGTGCTGAGCTTCACGCGCCACGCCGACGACCACCGCCGCCACCGCATCAGCGGCCTGGCCTACACGGCCGGCGTCATCGTCAGCTTCCTGGGCCTGGGCCTGCTGCTGCTGGGCCTGCGCAGCGCGGGCGCCAGCCTGGGCTGGGGCTTCCAGCTGCAGGACCCGCTGGTCATCGCCGCGCTGGCCGCGCTCTTCACCGTGATCGCGCTCAACCTCGCCGGCGTGTTCGAGTTCGGCCAGTTCGCACCGAGCTCGCTGGCCGCCTTCCAGGCCCGCCATCCGGTGGTCGACGCCTTCCTCACCGGCGTGCTGGCCGTGGCCGTGGCCTCGCCCTGCACCGCGCCCTTCATGGGCGCCTCGCTGGGCCTGGCCATCACCCTGCCCGCGGGCCAGGCCCTGCTGATCTTCGCCGCCCTGGGCCTGGGCCTGGCCCTGCCCTACCTCGTGGCCAGTTTCGTGCCGGCCTTCGCACACCGGCTGCCGCGGCCTGGCGCCTGGATGGACACGTTGCGCAAGCTGCTGGCCTTCCCCATGCTCATCACCGTGGTCTGGCTGGTCTGGGTGCTGGGCCACCAGAGCGGGGTGGACGGCGCGGCCGCGCTGCTGGTGCTGCTGGTGGCGCTGAGCGCGCTGATCTGGGCCCTGACCCTGCGCGGACGCTGGCGCGCCGTGCTCGCGGGCCTGCTGCTGGCCGCAGGGGGCTGGAGCGTCTGGGCCCTGGGCCCCTACCTGCTGCGCATCGACGGCGCCGTCATGGCGCAGGCGCCGGACGCGCGCTGGCAGGCCTGGAGCCCGGCCCGCCAGCAGGAGCTGCTGGCCGCGGGCAAGACGGTCTTCGTCGACTACACGGCCGCCTGGTGCGTGACCTGCCAGTACAACAAGCAGACCACGCTGGCCGACCCCGCCGTGCTGGCCGAGTTCGAGGCCCGTCAGGTCGTGCTGCTGCGCGCCGACTGGACCCGGCGCGACCCGGCCATCACCGCCGCCCTGGGCCAGCTGGGCCGCAACGGCGTGCCCGTCTATGTGTTCTACCGCGCGGGCCACGCGCCCCTGGTGCTCTCCGAGGTGCTGAGCACGGGCGAGGTGCGACAGGCCCTGCGCTCACTGTGACCCCGCTTGCTCTTTCTGTCAGGAGACCGCCATGCTGAAACGACTGCTTGCCTCCCTGCTCACGAGCGCCACGCTGCTGGCCGGCGCCCAGGCCGCCACCGTGGGCCAGATGGCGCCCGACTTCACGCTCCAGGACGTCCACGGCAAGACCGTGCGCCTGAGCGACTACCGCGGCCGCCATGTGGTGCTCGAATGGAACAACCCGGGCTGCCCCTTCGTGCGCAAGCACTACGACAGCGGCAATATGCAGGCCCTGCAGAAGGAGGCGGCGGCGAAGAACGTGGTCTGGCTGGCGATCAACTCCACCGAGGCCTCGCACGGCGACTACCTCGCCCCGGCCCAGCTGGGCCGCTGGATGGGCGAGCAGAAGGCCGCGCCCACCGCCACGCTGATGGACGAGGACGGCGCGGCCGGCCGTGCCTATGCCGCACGCGTGACGCCGCACATGTACATCGTCGATCCGCTGGGCAAGCTCGTCTATGCCGGCGGCATCGACAGCATCCCCTCGGGGCGCGTCGAGGACATCAAGACCGCCACCAACTACGTGCGCGCCAGCCTGGGCGAAGCGCTGGCCGGCAAGCCCCTGAGCCAGCCCACCACGCGCCCTTACGGCTGCACCATCAAGTACCGCTGATGCGCCGGCGCGAGACCCTGGGCCTGGCCCTGAGCAGCCTGTGGCCCGCGCTCGGGCAGACCGCCCTGCTGCTGGGGCAGGCCGCGCCCGACCTGCGCGGCACCGATGTGCAGGGGCGCAGCGTACGCCTGGCCGATTTCCGTGGCCGCCATGTGGTGCTGGAGTGGACCAACCCCGGCTGCCCTTTCGTGCAGAAGCACTACCGCAGCGGCAATCTCCAGGCCCTGCAGGCCGAGGCCCGGCGCCAGGGCGTGGTCTGGCTCACGGTCAACTCCACCGCCGACGGCAGCGCCGACTTCCTGCTGCCGCCGCAGATGGAGCGCTGGCTGGCCGAGCAGAAGGCCAGCCCCAGCCACGCGCTCATGGACGAGGAGGGGGTGCTGGGCCGCGCCTTCGGCGCGCGCACCGCGCTGCACTTCTTCATCCTCAACCCGCGCGGCGAGCTGGTCTATGCCGGCGCCATCGACAGCATCCCCAGCCACAAGGTCGAGGACATCCCGCGCGCCACCCCCTACGTGCGCCAGGGCCTGGCCGAGGCCCTGGCCGGCAAGCCCCTGAGCGTGCCCGCCAGCCGGCCCTACGGCTGCCCCATCACCTACCGCTGAGCAGGGGTCTGGCGGCGTGGTGCAGAATCACCGTCTGGCTACCCCAACGAGACCATGAGCGAGACAACCCCCAGCGGCGGCAGCGCCGACGACCACGAAGCCATCTACGTTCCCTACGAGGAATTCCGCGCCGGCCTGCCGGCCGGGCGCTTCCGCGTCATCGTCAACCCGGACCGCGCGCGCAAGTACGTGAAGCACCGCCTGCTGCTCACCGCACTGATCCTGCCCATCATCGGCACCGGCATCGGCATGGCCTTCTACGGCTACCGCTGGCTGGGCCTGGGCCTGGTGATCTTCGGCGTGCTGGCG
The DNA here is from genome assembly GCA_038112835.1 of Curvibacter sp. Lineage (GTDB taxonomy): Bacteria > Pseudomonadota > Gammaproteobacteria > Burkholderiales > Burkholderiaceae_C > Hylemonella. Next base: position 14,303 of record JAYNNS010000014.1, read on the forward strand.
CACCGCCTGGTCGCGCACCAGGCGCCCAAGATCCTGCTGCACATGGCCACGCAGGATGCCAAGATCTACCACGAGGCCATCGACTTCGAGATCCTCGAGGTACGGCTGGCGCGGTAAGCCGCCCGCCCGGGCGGCCCCGCCCGCGCCTGCGACAATCGGGGGCTATGAGCTTCGCCCCCCTGCAAAACGACACCTTCCTGCGCGCCTGCCTGCGCCAGGCCACCGACTACACCCCCCTGTGGCTGATGCGCCAGGCCGGGCGCTACCTGCCCGAGTACTGCGCCACGCGCGCGAAGGCCGGCAGCTTCATGGGCCTGGCCACTGACGTGGACTACGCCACCGAGGTCACGCTGCAACCGCTGGCGCGCTACCCCCTGGACGCCGCCATCCTCTTCTCCGACATCCTGACCGTGCCCGACGCCATGGGCCTGGGCCTGTCCTTCGCCCAGGGCGAGGGCCCGCGCTTTGCCACGCCCGTACGCGACGAGGCCGCCGTGGCACGATTGGCGGTACCGGATCTGGACAAGCTGCGCTACGTCTTCGACGCCGTCACCTCCATCCGCAGGGCCCTCAACGGCCGCGTGCCCCTGATCGGCTTCTCGGGCAGCCCCTGGACCCTGGCCTGCTACATGGTCGAGGGCGCGGGTTCGGACGACTACCGCCTGGTCAAGAGCATGCTCTACGGCCGCCCCGACCTGATGCACCGCATCCTGCAGATCAATGCCGATGCCGTGGCCGCCTACCTGAACGCGCAGATCGATGCCGGCGCGCAGGCGGTGATGGTCTTCGACAGCTGGGGTGGGGTGCTGGCCGACGGGGCCTTCCAGGAATTCAGCCTGGCCTACACGGCGCGTGTGCTGGCCGGTCTCAAGCGCCATGACGTGGAGGGCAACATCGTGCCGCGCATCGTCTTCACCAAGGGTGGCGGGCTGTGGCTGGAGCAGATGGGCCGGCTCGACTGCGAAGTGCTGGGCCTGGACTGGACGATGAACCTGGGCAAGGCCCGCGCGCTGGTGGGCGGGCAGGTGGGCGGGCCGGGCAAGGCCCTGCAGGGCAATATCGACCCCCATGTGCTCTTCGCACCGCCCGCGGCCATCGAGGCCGAGGTGATCAAGGTGCTGGAGAGTTTCGGTCGCCCGCACACGGACCCGTCGGTCAGCGGCCCGACCCACATCTTCAACCTGGGCCACGGCATCAGCCAGTACACCCCGCCCGAGCACGTGGCCGCGCTGGTGCAGGCCGTGCACGGACACTCGCGCCGCCTGCGGGCCTGAAGCCCGTCAAGACCGGCCGGCCTATGGATTTCCCCAATACCGGCCCCCGCAGGCGCAGCCCCAAAAAGGCTCAGTGCAGGCTCACTTATGCACAAAATACGTGCTGCGGTGCGCCATGAACCGCCCCCCGCAAGCACGCTTGCTACAAATCCAATAGCGAACGTAAGTCATTGATTCATATGGATTTACGGCTTTGCACTTTTCGCGGGCATTTTGTCAAACCCCTTGATTTTCAAGGGTCTGGCGCGGATTGATACAAACTTTCAACAAAGTTATCCACAGAAATTCTGGATCGTTCACAAAGTTATTTCAGATCAAGCACTTAGAGAAAAATTCGCATCGACTTTTGTAGATCCGGTTTCAGTTTGACGACGCGCATGCCCCATCAGCTTCCCATCCTGGTCCAGACGCCGGCGCTCAGGCTGGTGGCAGGCACGCTGAGCTATCTGAGCGAGCAGCCACTCGCGCCGGGCACGCTGGTGCGTGTGCCCCTGGGCCGGCGCGAGACCCTGGGCATCGTCTGGGACCCTGCCACGAGCCCCGAGACCGGGCTCGACGCGAGCCGCCTGCGCCCCATCGGGACGGCGCTGGATGCCCTGGCACCGCTCGCACCGGCCTGGCGCCGGCTCGTGGACTTCGCGGCCACCTACTACCAGCGCGCGGCCGGCGAGGTGGCATTGGCCGCACTGCCACCCCAGCTGCGCGAACTGAGCCGTGAGCAGCTCGCGCGCCGACTCAGGCGCCAGACCGCCCCCGCCGAGCCGGGCACACAGGAAACCCCGCCCGAAGCCACGGCCGAGCAAAAAGCCGTGCTGGCACGCCTGCAGACCGAGGCCGGCCCCTTCCTGCTCTACGGCGCCACCGGCAGCGGCAAGACCGAGGTCTACCTGCGGCGCGTCCAGCAGCTGCTGGAACACCAGCCCGACGCGCAGGCCCTGGTGATGGTGCCCGAGATCAACCTCACACCCCAGCTGGAGCAGCGCTTCGCCGCGCGCTTCGGCGCCGAGGCCGTGGTTTCGCTGCACAGCGGCATGACCAACCCACAGCGCCTCCGGAGCTGGCTGGCCGCGCACAGCGGCGCGGCGCGCATCGTGCTGGGCACGCGCATGGCGGTGTTCGCGTCCATGCCCGGGCTGCGCCTGATCGTCGTCGACGAGGAGCACGACCCGAGCTACAAGCAGCAGGAAGGCGCGCGTTATTCCGCACGCGACCTCGCGGTCTACCGCGGCCGGCTGGAGAACGCCCAGGTCATCCTGGGCTCGGCCACGCCCTCGCTGGAGAGCTGGCACCACAGCCGCCCGGCCGCCGAAGGCGGGCGCTACGTGCGGCTGGAGATGCCCAGCCGCGTCGGCGACGGGGGCGCCCCGCCCCTGGTGCGGCGCGTGGACATGAACCACCAGCCCCGGCACGCCGTCTTCTCGCCGCCGCTGCTGCAGGCCATCACCGAGCGCATCGCGCGCGGCGAACAGAGCATGGTCTTCCTGAACCGGCGCGGCTATGCCCCGGTCCTGCACTGCGCGGAATGCGACTGGAAGAGCGAGTGCCCGCACTGCAGCGCCTACCGGGTCTTCCACAAGATCGACCGCACCCTGCGCTGCCACCACTGCGGCCACACCGAACGGGTGCCGCGCGCCTGTCCGTCCTGCGGCAGCCCCGACATCCGCCCCATGGGCCGCGGCACCGAGAAGCTGGAAGAACAGCTGGCCGAGCTGCTGGCCGGGGTGCGCCGTCCCGACGGCGCACCCGTGCGCATCGTGCGCATCGACGCCGACACCACCAAGCTCAAGGGCGAGCTGGAAGCGCAGCTGGCCCAGGTGCACAGCGGCGAAGTCGATGTGCTGGTGGGTACGCAGATGATCGCCAAGGGCCACGACTTCCGCCGCAT
>JAYNNS010000014.1:17471-18992 GCA_038112835.1 Curvibacter sp.
GCATCACCCTGGTCGCCGCGGCCAACCCCGACAGCGCCCTGTTCTCCAGCGACTTCCGCGCGCCCGAGCGCCTGTTCAGCCTGCTGATGCAGGCCGCGGGCCGTGCAGGCCGCGACGCCGGCATCAGCGCGGCCAGCGAGATGTGGGTACAGACCCACCATCCCGAGCACCCGCTCTACGAGAACCTCAAGCGGCACGATTACCCGGGTTTCGCGGCGCAGCAGCTGCAGGAACGTGAGCAGGCCGGCATGCCGCCCTTCAGCTTCCAGGCCCTGGTGCGCGCCGAGGCCCGCACCCAGGAGACGGCCCAGGCCTTCCTCAACGCCGCCAGCGCGCTGGGCACCGACGCCGCTGCCGGACTCCATGTGACGCTCTACCCCGCCGTGCCCATGAGCGTGCAGCGCGTGGCCAATGTGGAGCGCGCGCAGATGCTGATCGAGTCGCCCTCGCGCGCCGCACTGCAGCGCTTCCTGGCCGGCTGGCACGACACCCTGCACGCCGTGCGGCAGGGCCCCGAGGGCAAGGGCCTGATCCGCTGGGCGGTGGACGTGGATCCGCTGGCGATGTAGAGTCCCCGCCCTCAGGCTGGGCCGATCATGGCATGCCACCCAGCCCCGGAAAAGACGCGAGAAGCTATAGTTTCGAGGCCCCCCGTGGGGCCATCCCCTTGCCCGACCCGATCCATCACACACCTACCACCATGAAGAACCCGCTTCTGATCTGCGCCGCACTCGGCCTCGGCGCCCTGACAAGGCCCGCAACGGCCCAGTCGCTCTATGGAGGCCTTGGCGTGCTGGGGCTCTACAACGTGGGCTATGCGCATCATCTCAACAAGAGCTTCAGCATCCGTGGCCAGTACGGCGGTGGTCTGGACTACACACGGGATGAAACAGTGGAGGGTGTGAACGCCCGCGCCAATCTGAAGTACAGCACAACCGGCCTGTTCGCCGACTGGCGTCCGTTCGATGGCGGCTTTCGCGTCGCAGGTGGCGTGTCCTTCAATGACGTCAAGGCTCAGGTCAATGCGGTGGGCTCGGGAACCTCCACCATCAACGGCCAGACCGTCAACATGAACGGCGAGACCTACAACGTCACCGTGGCATATCCCAAGACCACGCCCTATCTGGGCATCGGCTACGGCCACCAACCCGCAGCCAAGGGGCTCGGCTTCTACATGGACTTCGGCCTGCTGTTCGGCAAGTTCAAGGTCCGCTCCGAGACCTCACTCGTCAGCAGCAGCAAGGTCTCCCAGGCAGACATCGACGCACAGGACGCGAAAATCCGCGACTCGATGGACAGCCTGAGCGTCCTGCCGGTGGTGCACCTGGGCATGAGCTACCGCTTCTGAACCTGTTGTCCCCAAAAAAAGCGGCCGTCAGGGTTTGCACCCCGACGACCGTAGCCCTTCAACCAAAGGGTTCTGTCCGCGGCCCGTGCGCTGCGGGCCGCGTTGGTTCAGCAGCGGCTCAGGCCAGGTCGAAACGATCGGCGTTCATGACCTTGGTCCAGGCGGCGACAAAG
>JAYNNS010000015.1:0-8631 GCA_038112835.1 Curvibacter sp.
CTTCAGGCGCGGCGCGGACACCGGGGCAGCAGCCTGTGCAGCAGGAGGAGCCACCTGGTCCAGCGTGGCCAGGGTGTCTTCGCTGGTGGCCATGACCTCGACGCCCTGCGGGGTCTGGCGGTTGGAGAGGATCAGGGTGCCATCGCCGAAGGCCAGGCGGGCCTTGGCCAGGGCCTCGCGGGCGGTGGGGGCGGTGAAGCGTTGGATGTTCATGATGCGGCGCCTCGCAGGATCGGTCCGATGCGGATGGAATGGGTTTCAGGGATTTCGCTGTGCGCCAGCACCTGCAGGCGCGGCGCGGCGCGGCGCACGAGGCGCGCGACCGTGTTGCGGATGGGATCGGGCACGAGCAGGCAGGGCGGCACGCCGGTCTCCTCCTGCTTCATGGCTACGTCGGCGGCGCTGCGCGTGAGCATGTCCGCCACGCCCGGGTCCAGCGCGGGGCCGCTGGGCTGGCCCAGGGCCTGCACCAGCAGGCGCTCCAGCGGCGGGTCGATGGCGATGACGTTGAGTTCCTTCTGCGGCCCGTAGATCTGCTGCACGATGGCCGGCGAAAGCGCCACCCGCACGCGCTTGGCGAGCTCCACGGGGTCGGTGACGGTGGCGGCGTGCTCGGCCAGCGATTCGATGATGGTGCGGATGTCGCGGATGTGCACCGACTCCTCCAGCAGCAGCTGCAGGACTTTCTGGAACACGGCGATCGGGACCATCTTGGGCACGACTTCTTCGATGAGCTTGGGGGCCTGCTTGGCCACATGCTCGACCAGCTGTTGCGTCTCGGTGCGGCTGAGCAGGCGGGCGGCATGCACTTGCATCAAGTGTGACAAATGGGTCGCCATCACGGTCTCGGAATCAACCACCGTAAAGCCGGCCATTTGGGCCGCTTCCTTCTGGCGCTCGTCGATCCAGTGCGCGGGCAGGCCGAAGGCCGGGTCGGTGGTGGCGGTGCCGATCAGCGGGGTGGTGATGCCGCCCGGGTTGATGGCCAGGTACATGCCGGGGAAAGCCTCGCCCTCGCCCACGACCACGCCGCGCAGGCTGATGCGGTAGCCGCTGGGCTTGAGCTCCAGGTTGTCGCGCACGTGCACAGGCGGCGGCAGGAAGCCCACCTCCTGCGCGAACTTGCGGCGCACGCCCTTGATGCGCGTGAGCAGGTCGCCCGAGCGGTTCTTGTCCACCAGGGTGATGAGGCGGTAGCCCAGTTCCAGGCCGAGCTGGTCCACGGGCTGCAGGTCGTCCCAGCTGGCCTCGCCGTCGCCCTGCGGCACGGCGGGGGCGGCGGCGGCGTCTTCGGCGGGCTCGGGCTGGTGCGCCAGCACCCAGGCGATGTAGCCGATCAGGCCGGCCACCGAGAGGAAGACCAGGTTGGGCATGCCGGGGATCAGGCCCAGGATGGTGAGCACGCCGGCCGTGATGGCCAGCGCGCGCGGCGAGGTGAACATCTGGCTGGCGATCTGCTTGCCCAGGTCCTGGTCCTTGCCCACGCGCGAGACCACCATGGCCGCGGCCACCGAGATCAGCAGGCCCGGGATCTGCGCGACCAGTGCGTCGCCCACGGCCAGCAGGATGTAGCTGTTGGCGGCCTGGCCGGCCGACAGGCCGTGCTGGGCCATGCCGACGGCGAAGCCGCCGAGGATGTTGATCAGCAGGATCAGGATGCCGGCGATGGCGTCGCCGCGCACGAACTTGGAGGCGCCGTCCATGGAGCCGAAGAAGTCGGCCTCCTCGCTGACCTCGGCGCGGCGGCGCTTGGCCTCGCGCTCGTCGATGATGCCGGCCTGCAGGTCGGCGTCCACCGCCATCTGCTTGCCCGGCATGGCGTCCAGGGCGAAGCGCGCCGAGACTTCGGCGATGCGCTCGGCACCCTTGGTCACGACCACGAAGTTGATCACCACCAGGATGGCGAAGACGATCAGGCCGACGGCGAAGTTGCCGCCGATCAGGAAGTGGCCGAAGGCCTCGATCACCGCGCCGGCGGCGCCCGGGCCGGTGTGGCCCTCGAGCAGCACCACGCGGGTGGAGGCCACGTTGAGCGACAGGCGCAGCAGCGTGGTCAGCAGCAGCACGGCCGGGAAGGCCGCGAAGTCCAGCGGCTTGAGCATATGGGCTGCCACCATCATCACCATCAGCGCGATGGCGATGTTGCAGGTGAACAGGATGTCGAGCAGCCAGGGCGGCAGCGGCAGCACCATCATGGCCAGCACGGCGACGACGAGCAGCGGCGCGGCCACGCCGGGGATCAGTGCGGCGTGGCGTCCGTAGCGCTGCTGCAGGGTCTGGACGAGCGGGTTCATGCGGCTTCAGGGGTGGGGTGGGCCAGGGGCGGCGTCTTGCGTTCGTGCGGGTCGAGACCGGCGGGCACGGCGGGCTGCGGCATCTCGACGGGCATGGGGCCCTCGCCGCGCAGCGCGGCGCGCAGGCGGTAGATGTAGGCCAGCACCTGGGCCACGGCGGTGTACAGGCTGGTGGGGATGTCCTGGTCGAGCTCGGCGTGCGCGTAGAGCGCGCGCGCCAGCACGGGCGACTGCAGCACCGGCACGTCGCTGGACTTGGCGATGTCGCGGATCTTGAGCGCCAGCAGGTCGGCACCCTTGGAGATCACGCGCGGCGCGTTCATGGTCTTCTCGTCGTACTTCACGGCCACGGCGTAGTGCGTGGGGTTCATGAGCACGAAGTCGGCCTTGGGCACGGACTTGATGCTGCTGCGCTGGGCGATCTCGCGCGCCTTCTGGCGGCGGTGGCTCTTCATCTGCGGGTTGCCCTCGGACTCCTTGTGCTCGTCGCGCATTTCCTTGAGCGACATCTTGAGCTCGGACTTGTGCAGGAAGTTCTGCAGTGGCAGGTCCACCAGCGCGACCAGCAGGATGACCGCCAGCAGCAGGCCGCAGCCCATCAGCAGCCACTCGAACATGCGTGCCAGCGCCCCGACCGAGGGCTGCATGATGAGCGCGGCCACCGAGGGCAGCGTGGCGTGGATGAAGGCGGCCGCCAGCAGCAGGATGAAGAGGGCGATGAAGCTGAGCTTGGCCGTCTCGGCCAGTTTCTTCTTGGAGAACATCCCCTTGATGCCCTGCAGGGGGCTGAGCCGCGTGATGTCGGGCGTGATGGGCTTGACGCTGAGCACCCAGCCGCCCGAGGCCAGTGCGCCCAGCACGGCCGCGACGCAGACGATGGCGGCAAAGATCAGGCAGCCGATCAGGCCGGTCAGGGCCATGGTCTGCAGCCGCTCCACCATGGTGCCGGCCTGCAGCACGGTGTGGGCGTCAAAGGAGAGCTGGCGTGCGAAGGCCAGCCGCAGCGTGCCGAACATCTCCGGCGCCAGCGCCATCAGCGCCAGGGCGCCGCCGCCGAGCACCGCGAGGTGCCCGAAGTCGCGCGAACGCGCGACCTGGCCGTCCTCCTTCGCCCGCTGCAGCTTGCGCGGCGAGGCGGGGAGGTTGCGGTCCTGACTGCTGGAATCCATGATGGCGCGACTGAAAGTTCACGCCATTGTCGGCCCGGGGTCCGCGGGCTAAAGGAGGAAAAGCTGGGTGTTTCCGACCTTCATTTCCGAGCGATTGTGGGCAGGGTGTGGGCAGGGTGTGGGCAGGGCACCCGCGGAACTGGCTTGGCCAGGCCGCTGGGCGCGTTCCCCTTGCGCCGCCGGCGAGTCAGGGGCTGAGGGCTGCGGCGCCAGGCCTGCCTGCGCAGGCTTGGACAGCCCGAAGAGCCATGGCCTCTGGTCGTGAGCGCCGAGCGGCGTAGCCGGTTAAAAACCCAAACTCGCGAGCAGGTCGTCGACCTGGGACTGGCTGGTCACCACGTCGCCTGATTTCGCGGGGTCGACCACGGGGCCGGAGAGCACCACCTCGTCCACGCTGGCCGGGGCGGCGGCGGCCGGACTGGCGACGGCGACGCGGGCCTGGGCATCGGGCGGGGCGGTCTGGATCAGCAGCTCGACCAGCTGGTCCTCGATCACGGTGGCCAGGTTGACCACGCGGGCGATGACCTGGCCCGTGAGGTCGTGGAAGTCCTGGGCCATCATGATCTCGGTCAGGTGCTGGTCCACCTCGCCGTTGGCCTTTTCCAGGTCGGTCAGGAAGTTCATGATGTGGCCTCTGGCCACGGCGGCCACGGGGTCGGCCACCAGCAGGGCGATCATGTGCTTGGTCTGGGCCGCGACGTGGTCATGCTGGCTCTTGGCCTGGTCCACGCGGTTGAGCACCTTCTCGGCGGCCTCGCCTGTGAGGCGGGCGATGTAGGACAGGCGGGACTTGGCGTCCGGCAGTTCGCCCGCCGTGCCCTGCAGTTTCTCGGCCAGGCCCAGCTCGCGCAGCGCGTCGTGCAGCTGGCGCGTGAGCTGGCCGATCTTGTGGTGGATGTCGGCGTCCGGCAGGCCCGGGGCGGCAGCGTCCCCGGCGTGGTGGGCAGAGGCGCTCGGTTCCATGATTTAGACCAGACCCGCTTTCTTGAGGATGTGGTTGACCTTTTCCTCCAGCGTGGCCTTGGTGAAGGGCTTGACGATGTAGCCGGCCGCACCCTGCTGGGCCGCCAGCACGATGTCTTCCTTGCGCGCCTCGGCCGTGACCATGAGCACGGGGATGTGCTTGAGCTTCTCGTCCCGCTTGATCTCGGCCAGCAGCTGGAAGCCGTTCATGTTGGGCATGTTGATGTCGCTGACCACGAAATCGAAGTTGCTGGCGCGCAGCTTCTGCAGGGCGACCACACCGTCTTCGGCTTCGTCGGCTTCGGCAAAACCGCTTTCCTTGAGCAGGTTGCGCACGATGCGGCGCATGGTGGAAAAGTCGTCAACGACCAGGAATCGGGGGTTGGCCATGGCGGAGCCTTTCAGATTTGTTGAGGCAGATTATCGCAAGTCCGGACGGCGGCCAAGTCCTCGGGATCATTGCGTGCGGGCCGCGGGCGCTGCCGCCGGAGCCGGGGCGGGCGCCGCCGGCGCCCCGGTGTCGGGCTCGCTCAGCACGGCCTCGCGGTTGATGCCCAGCAGGCGCTCCTCGGCCTCGCGGGTCAGCACCAGGATGCTGATGCGGCGGTTGACGGGGGCGGTGGGATGGGCGGGATCGAGCAGGGTGCTCGACGCCAGGCCAGTCACGCGCAGCAGCTTGTCCTCGGGCATGCCGGCAGCCACGAGCTCGCGGCGCGAGGCATTGGCGCGGTCGGCCGAGAGCTCCCAGTTGCTGTAGCCCTGCAGGCCGCCGGCGAAAGGCGTCTGGTCGGTGTGGCCGTCCAGGCTGATGCGGTTCTCCACGCCATTGAGCGCGGCCCCGATCTCGCGCAGGATCTCGCGCATGTAGGGCTGCACGATGGCGCTGCCTGTGGTGAACATGGGGCGGCCCTGGTCGTCCACGATCTGGATCTGCAGGCCGTCGGGCGTGGTCTCCAGGCGGATCTGGTTGCTGTACTGGCGCAGGCGCGGGTTGTTGGAGATGGCCGCGCTGATGCGGGCGCTGAGCGCGGCCAGGCGGCGTGCGTCCTGGCGCGCGGCTTCGGCGCGCGCGAGTTCGAGGTTGCGCTTGCGCCGCATCGGGTCGGCGCTCTCGCCCTGGTGGTTCTGGCCCGTGACCTGGGTCAGATCGGCGCCGCCGCCGGGCAGCACGCTGGGGCTGGCGCCAGCCCCGCTGCCGCCGGCCATGGCCACCTTGAGCGGCGAGCTGAAGTAGTCCGACAGGCCCTTGAGGTCACCCTTGGAGGTCGAGCCCAGCAGCCACATGAGCAGGAAGAAGGCCATCATGGCCGTGACGAAGTCGGCGTAGGCGATCTTCCAGGCCCCGCCATGGGCGGCATGGCCACCCTTCTTGACCTTCTTGACGATGATGGGCTGAAGCTTCTTGGCGTCGGTAGCCATGACTTACTTCTTGCCGCGCACGTGGCCTTCGAGTTCGATGAAGGTCGGGCGCTCGGTGGAGAACAGCACCTTGCGGCCGAATTCGATGGCGGTGGCCGGGTTGTAGCCCTGCATGCTGGCCAGCAGGGTGGACTTGATGCACTCCAGCTCCTTGCCGGCATCCTGCGCCTTCTGCTCCAGCAGGCCGCCCAGGGGCTCGACCACGGCGTAGGCCAGCAGGATGCCCAGGAAGGTGCCGACCAGGGCCGAGGCGATCATGCCGCCCAGCACGGCCGGGGGCTGGCCGACCGAGCCCATGGTGTTGACCACGCCCAGCACCGCGGCCACGATGCCGAAGGCCGGCAGCGCGCCGGCCAGGCGGCCGATGGCGGCCACCGGGCCATGGGCCTCCTGGTGGTGGGTGTCGATCTCGCTGTCCATCAGCGACTCGATCTCGTGGGCGTTGAGGTTGCCCGAGACCATCATGCGCAGGTAGTCGGTGGTGAACTCGACCACGTGGTGATCACTGCCGACCGTGGGGTATTTCTGGAAGATGGGCGACTCGTGCGGATTCTCGACGTCCTTCTCGATCGCCATCAGGCCCTCCTTGCGGGCCTTCTGCAGGATGTCGTAGAGCATGGCCATCAGATCCATATAGCGCTCCTTGGTGTACTTGGAGCTCTTGAGCGCCTGCGGGATGGCGGCGATGGTGGCCTTGAGGACCTTGGGCTGGTTGTTCACCACGAAGGCGCCCAGGGCGCCGCCGAAGATGGTGATGAGCTCGAAGGGCAGGGCGGTGAGGATGATGCCGATGTTGCCGCCGTGCAGCACGTACACCCCGAAGATGCAGCCCATGGCGACGGCGTAACCGATGATGACTAGCATGGGCGTGTGGTGACGTTGTGTACAGAGGGGCGGACGAGCCTGTTTCGGGCCATTCTAGGGGAAAGGGTCCGGCCTGTGCTCTGGGAAAAAGGGGGCGGATCCGCCCCCTTTTTGACCTCAAGATTCATCGCCCATGAATTTGTGAAGAAATCGTAGCGAGCGGTCCGAGCGCAAGGCGGACGGAGCGCAGGAACCGGAACGTACTTCCTGTACGTGAGGATTCCGAGCACCGCCCAACGCGGCGATCGGGTCGCGCAGTAGATTTATTCGCAAATTCAGTGCAGCAGGATGCCGCGTGCGCCGCTGCCCTTGCCCGCGCGGGCCGGCGGCTCGCACAGGCCGCAGACGTAGTGGCGCGAATTCTCGTAGGGCTCGGAGACGAAGTGGCCGCCGCACTTGCAGCACTTGGTCATGGCCAGCATGTTGTTGTCCACGAACTTGACCAAGCGCCAGGCGCGCGTGACCGACAGCAGCGGCTCCATCTCCAGCATGGCCATCTGCTCGCTGTAGAGCCGGAAGGCCTTCATCACCGCGTCGATGCCTTCCAGCGAGCTCACCTTGTTGAGGTGCTCGTGGATGTTGAGGAAGAGCGAGGAATGGATATTGGGCTGCCAGGTCAGGAACCAGTCGGTCGAGAAGGGCAGCTGACCCTTGGAGGGCGACTTGCCCGCGACTTCCTTGTACAGGCGCAGCAGGCGCTCGTAGGACAGGTCGGTCTCGCTTTCCAGTACCTGCAGGCGCGCGCCCAGCTTGATCAGGGCGACGGCGCGCTCGATCTGGCGCGATTCGTTGAGGACGCTCTTGGCGGTGGCCATGGCTGCTGGCTCCGGCTCAGGAGGCTTCGGCGTAGCGGCCGGCCATCAGGATGCTGGCGTGCAGGCGGGTGGTGGTGTCGTTGTCCACCTTGCGCGCGGCGTGGTTGGTCAGCAGGCTCCACACCACCTCGTCGTCCATGCGGAAGCGGCACAGCAGCATGCTGCTGGAGGCGATCTTGGAGAGCTGGGCCGGCGAGAGCGCGGCCATCAGGTCGGCCGATTCCTCGGAGATGCCCAGGCGGAACTGCGCCTCGGCCTTGTCACGGCGGATCAGGTTCTGGGCCAGCATGAGGTAGGTCAGGTTGGCTTCGCGGATCTCGGCACTCAGTTGCTCGTCGGTCATTTGGGGCTCCTTTACAGCGCAATTCCTTCGTTTCGCGTTGGACCTGATTCTGAACATCGGTCCGGAAACTTGAATCAGCCGCTGTCTGTGTCTCGTGAAGGCAAAACGGCAGTCGCGTGTCGGAAGAAATCCTACAAAGCTGTGCGGCGCGAAAACGCCGGAAATGCTGGAGGAACCCGCGTCAATTCCGCTTTTCTGCAGGGCGGTGCTGCCGTATTCTTGACGCCCATCTCTATAGACAGAGCGCATGCTGCGTCGCATACCATGAAAGCAGTCATCCTGGCCGGCGGCCTGGGCACCCGGATTTCCGAGGAAACCCATCTCAAGCCCAAACCCATGGTCGAGATCGGGGGCAAGCCCATCCTCTGGCACATCATGAAGATCTACAGCGCCCACGGCGTGAACGACTTCGTCATCTGCTGCGGCTACCGCGGCTATGTGATCAAGGAATACTTCGCCAACTATTTCCTGCACACCTCGGACCTCACCTTCGACATGGCCAGCAACCGCATGGAGGTGCATCATCGCCACGCCGAGCCGTGGCGCGTGACCGTGGTCGACACGGGCGAGCACACCATGACCGGCGGGCGCCTCAAGCGCGTGGCCGACTACCTGAAGGAGGAAGAGTCCTTCTGTTTCACCTACGGCGACGGCGTGGCCGATGTGAACATCAGCGCGGCGATCCGCTTCCACCAGGCGCATGGCAAGCTGGCCACCGTCACGGCCGTGCACGAGCCCTCGGGCACGACCGCCAGCGCCACCAC
>JAYNNS010000015.1:8641-18929 GCA_038112835.1 Curvibacter sp.
CTCGCCACCGTGACCGCCGTGCAGCCGCCCGGGCGCTACGGTGCGCTGCAGATGGACGGCACCGTGGTCACGGGCTTTGCCGAGAAGCCGCGCGGCGACGGTGGCCTGATCAACGGCGGCTTCTTTGTGCTCTCGCCGCGCTGCATCACGCGCATCGCGGGCGATGCCACGAGCTGGGAGGCCGAGCCGCTGACCAGCCTGGCCGCGGCCGATGAGCTGCGCGCCTATGTGCACCAGGGCTTCTGGCAGCCCATGGACACGTTGCGCGAGAAGAACCTGCTGGAGTCGCTCTGGGCCGAGGGTCGCGCGCCCTGGAAGGTCTGGGAATGACCGCTGCCGCCAGGCCCGATGCCGCCTTCTGGCGCGGCAAGCGCGTGCTGCTGACCGGGCACACGGGCTTCAAGGGGGCCTGGCTCGCGCTCTGGCTGCAGCGCCTGGGCGCGCAGGTCACGGGTCTGGCGCTGGCGCCGGCCACGCAGCCCAGCCTGTTCGAGCTGGCAGACGTGGCGCGCGACCTGGACCACCAGATCGTCGACATCCGCGACGCTGCCGCCGTGGCCCGTGTGGTGCAGGCCGCCCGGCCCGAGATCGTGCTGCATCTGGCGGCCCAGGCCCTGGTGCGTGAGAGCTACCGCGAGCCCGTGACCACCTGGGCCAGCAATGTCATGGGCACGGTGCATGTGCTGGACGCGCTGCGCCGGCATCCCGGCACCCGTGTCGCCATCTGCGTGACGACGGACAAGGTCTACCGCAACCGCGAGTGGCCCCATCCCTACCGCGAACGCGACGAACTCGGCGGCCACGATCCCTACAGCGCGAGCAAGGCCGCCTGCGAGCTGGCCATCGCCAGCCACCGCGAGGCCTTTCTGTCCGCCCAGGGTCTGGCCCTGGCCAGCGCGCGCGCCGGCAATGTGATCGGCGGCGGCGACTGGGCAGCCGACCGCCTGCTGCCCGACGCCGTGCGCGCCTGGCAGCGCGGCGATGCCCTGCAGATCCGCCGCCCCGAGGCCACGCGCCCCTGGCAGCATGTGCTGGAGCCGCTGGCCGGCTACCTTGGCCTGGCCCAGGCCCTGTGGCAGGACGCCACCCTGGCCGGTGCCTGGAATTTCGGTCCCCATGCCCACGAGCGCGCCACGGTGCGCCAGGTTGTGGAGCTTGCGCGTCAGGCTTGGGGCAGCGGTGCTGTGGATTACGCGCAAGCAGTGCAGGGCCCGCATGAGGCTGGCTGGCTGGCGCTGGATACGTCCAAGGCGCAGGCGCAGCTGGCCCTGCAGCCGCGCTGGGATCTGGCGCAGTCGGTGCTGCGCACCTTGCGCTGGTATCGCGCGCAGCATGAGGGGGCGGATGCTCGCGCGCTTTGTCTGCGTGATCTCGAGGCCTGGGAGGCACGGGGATGAGCGCCGCCCGGCCGCCCGAAGGCGCTCGCACCGCAGTGCGCAGCACGGAGGTTTGCCCATGAGCAGTCTGACCGTCACCGATCTGCCGCTGGCCGGCCTCAGGCGCGTGCAGCGCCGCCGCCATGGCGACGAGCGCGGTGTGTTCGCGCGCCTGTTCTGCGCCGAGGAGCTGGCCGCCGTGGGTTGGCAGGGGCCTGTGGCCCAGATCAACCACAGCCTGACGCGCACGCGCGGCACGGTGCGCGGCCTGCACTACCAGCGGCCGCCGCACGCGGAGATCAAGCTGGTGAGCTGCGTGCGCGGCGAGGTCTGGGATGTCGCCGTCGATGTGCGTGCCGGCTCGCCCACCTTCCTGCGCTGGCATGCCGAGCGCCTGAGCGCCGAAGACGGCACGGCCCTGCTGATCCCGGCCGGCTTTGCGCACGGTTTCCAGCTGCTGAGCGATGAGGCCGAACTGGTCTATTGCCATTCAGCCGCCTACGCTCCCCAGGCCGAGGCCGGCCTGCACGTGCGCGATGTGCGCCTGGGCATCGCCTGGCCGCTGCCCGTGGAGGGCCTGTCGGTGCGCGATGCCGGCTTTGAATTCCTGACCCCGGCTTTCGAGGGAGTGAGACCGTGAAGTGCCGCCACTGCGCCCATCAACTGCGCCTGCCCTTGCTGGACCTGGGCAGCGCCCCGCCGTCCAACGCCTACCTGGCCGAGACGGCGCTGCGCGGACCCGAGACCTGGTACCCGCTGCGCCTGCTGGTCTGCGAAGCCTGCTGGCTGGTGCAGACCGAGGACCATGCCGGGCGCGAGCAGCTGTTCGACGCCGACTACGCCTACTTCAGCTCCTATTCGAGCTCCTGGCTCGCCCATGCGCAGGCCTATGTGCAGGCCATGCACGCGCGCTACGGCCTGGGTGCGCACAGCTGCGTGGTCGAGGTGGCCGCCAACGACGGCTACCTGCTGCAGTACGTGCGCGCGGCCGGCGTGCCCTGCTATGGCATCGAGCCCACGGCCAGCACAGCCGCCGCGGCGCGCGCCCGGGGGATCGAGATCGTCGAGCGTTTCTTCGGCGTGGCGCTGGCGCGCGAGCTGGCCGCGGCCGGCCGCCAGGCCGACCTCATGGCCGCCAACAACGTGCTGGCCCATGTGCCGGACATCAATGATTTCGTCGGCGGTTTCGCCCTGCTGCTGAAAGCGCAGGGCGTGGCCACCTTCGAATTCCCGCACCTGCTGTGCATGGTGCAGGAGTGCCAGTTCGACACGGCCTACCACGAGCACTATTCCTATCTTTCGCTCACGGCGGTGCAGCGCATCTTCGCGGCCAACGGCCTGCAGGTCTTCGACGTCGAGGCGCTGCCCACGCACGGCGGCAGCCTGCGCGTCTATGCCCAGCGCAGCGACGCCGGCCCACGCGCGGTGATGCCCGCCGTGGCCGCGCTGCTGGCGCGCGAGCAGGCCGCGGGCATGGCCACGCCGGCTTTCTACGCCGGCTTCCAGCACGAGGCCGAGCGCATCAAGCGCGAGCTGCTGGAATTCCTGCTGCAGGCGCGGCGCGAAGGCCTGAAGGTCGGCGCCTACGGCGCGGCGGCCAAGGGCAACACGCTGCTGAACTTCGCCGGCGTGCGGCCGGACCTGCTGCCCTATGTGGTGGACCTCAACCCGGCCAAGCAGAACAAGTACCTGCCGGGCAGCCGCATCCCCATCGTCGACGAGGCGTATCTGCGGCGCGACCGGCCGGACCGCGTGCTCATCCTGCCCTGGAACCTGCGCACCGAGATCACGGCGCAACTGGCCTACATCCGCGACTGGGGCGGACGGTTCGTGACGGCCGTGCCACGGCTGACGGAGACGCCATGAGAGTGCTGCTCACAGGCGCCAGCGGTTACCTGGGCCGGCATGTGCTGGACCGGTTGCGCGCGCGCGGCTGTGAGATCGTGCTGCTCGGGCGCAGCCGCCCGGCGCAGGCGCCAGACCTGCCCTGGCTGGCCGTCGACCTGCTCGAAGGCCGGGACCTGGCGCCGCTGCTGCGCGAGGCGCGGGCCAGCCATCTGCTGCACCTGGCCTGGTATGCCGAGTACGGCAAGTTCTGGACCTCACCCTTGAACCTGCGCTGGGTGGATGCGAGCCTGCGGCTGCTGCAGGCCTTCACCGAACAGGGCGGCCGGCACGTGATGATGGCGGGCAGCTGCGCCGAATACGACTGGAGCGGCACAGGGCCCTTGCACGAAGAGCACACACCGCTGAACCCGGCCACGCTCTATGGCACGGCCAAGGACGCCACGCGCCGCCTGGCCCAGGCCTGGTGCCGCGCGCAGGGCGCCACGCTGGCCTGGGGCCATGTCTTCTTTCCTTTCGGACCGGGCGAGGCGCGGCAGCGCATGCTGCCCTCACTGATTGACGTGTTCCGCGGCCGTGCCGCGCCCTTCGGCGTCAATGCCCAGGCCCGGCGCGGCATGCTGCCGGTGCGCGACGCAGCCGAGGCCTTCGTGCACCTGCTCGCGCAGGGCTGCGAGGGGCGCTACAACATCTGTTCCGGCCAGCCCGTGCCGCTGGGCGAAGTGGTGCGCACGCTGGCCCGGCTGTGCGCTGCCGATCCGGCCCCGGTGCTGGCACTGGCGACCGCCCGTCCGGGCGACCCGGCCCTGCTGGTGGGCGACAACGCGCGCCTGCTGGCCACGGGCTGGCGGCCCACGCTGACGCTGGAGCAGGGGCTGGCCGCCATGGTGGCGCCGGCGCCGGCAGGGGGCATCCCATGAGCAACCACGCCACCACCATGTTCTGGGGCTTCAGCCACGGGCCCCGCTTCATCGCGGGTCTGCAGCAGTCCATCGACAGCCTGGCGCCGCAGAGCGGCATCTATGCCGGGGACAACCTCTTCACCTACCAGCGCAACCTGAGCTTCCTGGACGACGAGCCCTTCATGGCGGCCTGGCGCCGGCATGCCGGCGACGCGGTGGAAAAAGCCATTCTCTGGCGCACGGCCATCCTGCTGGGCGGGGTGCGCAACGGCCTCAAGCTCGAAGGCGACTTCGTCGAGTGCGGCTGCTACAAGGGCACCAGCGTGCGCATCCTGTGCGACACCGTGGACTTCGCGACGGTGGACAAGCGCTACTTCCTCTACGACCTGTTCGAGTACGACCAGGCCACCATGGCCAACGGCATGCCCGAGCATGGTGCCAGCCTGTACGAGGTGGTGCGCCAGCGCTTTGCCGACCTGCCCCGCGTGGTCGTGACGCAGGGCCGGGTGCCCGCAGTGCTGCAGTCGGTGGCGCCGGAGAAGATCGCCTTCATGCACCTGGACATGAACAGCGCGGCGGCCGAGGTCGGCGCACTGGAGATGCTGTGGGACCGCATGGTGCCCGGCGCCCTGCTGGTGCTCGACGACTACGGTTGGGAAGGCTACCGTGCGCAGAAGCTGGCCGAGGACGCCTGGCTGGGTGCGCGCGGGTTTCACGTGATCGAACTGCCCACGGGTCAGGGCATGGTCATCAAACAATGATCGAACAAGGAGTGCTTCTTATGACGACGCCTGAAGAACAATTCGCCCGGGAGCGCCAGCAACGTCTGGCCGCCTACGCCCAGGATCCGTCCTTGCGCGCTCTCTCGCGCCAGTGGCTGCAGGAGACGATGTCGAAAAAATACGTCTACAACTTCGACTGGCTGGGTCGCCCCATCATCCAGTATCCGCAGGACATGGTGGCCATCCAGGAGCTGGTGTGGCGCGTGCGACCCGACCTCATCATCGAGACCGGCATCGCTCACGGTGGCTCACTCATCCTCAGCGCCTCCATGCTGGCCATGCTGGACATGTGCGAGGCCATCGAGGCCGGCGCCACCCTCGACCCGCGGCAGTCGAAGCGCAAGGTGATCGGCCTGGACATCGACATCCGCGCCCACAACCGCGCGGCCATCGAGGCCCACCCCATGGCCAGCCGCATCCAGATGTTCCAGGGGTCTTCGATCGACCCGGCTGTGGTGCAGCAGGTACGCGCCGCGGCCCAGGGCTACCCGAAGGTGATGGTGTTCCTGGACTCCATGCACACGCATGCCCATGTGCTGGGCGAGCTCGATGCCTACGCAACGATGGTCACGCCCGGCAGCTACTGCGTGGTCTTCGACACCTTCGTCGACGACATGCCGCCCAAGTTCTTCGCCGACCGGCCCTGGGACGTGGGCGACAATCCCAAGACCGCCGTGCGCGCCTGGCTGCCCCAGCACCCGGAGTTCGAGATCGACGCCGATTTCGAATCCTGCCTGCAAGTCACCGTGGCGCCTTCAGGCTTCCTGCGCCGCAAAGGTTAAAGGGTCAGCGGGTGAAATCCAGGGCACCCGCGGAACTGGCGGGGCCAAGCCGCTGGGTGCACCCCCTCCCGCCGCAGGCGAGACAGGGGCTGAGGGCTGCGGCTCCAAGCCTGCCCGCGCAGGTTTGGACAGCCGGAAGAAGAGCTGCGGCCTCAGGCCGTGAGCACCGAGACGTGCGGCGTCTCAGGGAGTGTTGCCAGTCTCGCCGAGATACTCGAGCGCGGCTTGCACATATTGCTGCGTACGCGCCAGCAGCTGTTCCGGTGTCTCCTGCGGGGCCAGGGCCTGCAGGGCCTCTTTCAGGTAGACGCGGCCGAACTCCTCGTTGCCGTGCGCGTTCTCGATCTCGGCCAGCGCTGTCAGCGCCACCGGGTCGTGCGGCTTGGCGCAGAGGATGCGCTCGGCCAGCATGGTGGCCTCGAACCAGCGCTTGCTCGTGAGCCGGTTGGTGGGGGTGGGGGTGGCGTGCTCGGCCGCATCGGCCCGGGCGCGGGCGATCAGGCCCTGCAGCCGTTCATAGGCGCGCGACAGCGGGATGCGCTCGCCCGGCGCCACGCCAACCTGGAACTCCTGCTCGGGCAGCGCCGGTGGCTGGCTGATCCAGTCCTCGATCTGGGCGAACGCCTGCTCCGGACTCCATTCGGGGTGGCCCGATTCGACCAGCCAGAGCATCCACATGAAGCGCAGTGCATTGCCGAACTCGCGCATGTAGACGACCTCGCGCATCAGCACGCTGGCTTCCATCTCGTCGCGCAGGGCCAGGCGGGTGCGGTTGAGCGCCTCCACGTCGCCGGCCAGGCGCTGGGCGATGGCCACGTATTCGTCGGCGCTGCGCGCGATCCAGTCGTGGTGGCCCAGATGCGCCAGGATGCCCACGCCCATGCGCGAGCCCAGGCTGTCGCCCTTCATCGTGATCAGGGGCACGCCCATCCAGGTCAGGTCGCTGGAAGTCGTGCCGCCCACCAGCGGGAAGGGGTCGAGCGCGATGTCGATGCGGTGGTAGGTCAGGTACTGGTTCTTGTTGTCCAGCGGCAGCAGTTCCAGCCGCGCGCCGTCGATGCCCAGGCGCTCGCAGCGTGCCCGGTATTCGCGCGCGAAGCCCAGCTTCTCGAAGCCCTTGCCCTCGATCAGCAGGCGCGCCGTGGGCACGGCCTGCAGGATGCGGCCCCACAGGGCCAGCACCTTGTCGGTCAGCTTGCCCAGGTTGTTGCAGCAGCCGAAGGTGACGAAGCCGTTGTGCAGCGCCGGGGTGGGCCGCACCTGGTAGGCCGGCTGGTAGCGCCACAGCGGGTTGCGGCTCTGGGGCCGGTAGATGAGCCAGCGCGTGGGCAGGCGGTACAGGCGTTCGGTGTAGTAGGTGTCGGCGCCCGGTGGGTCGGTGATGCCGTCGCTGAACCACCAGTCCATGGCGGTCAGGCCCGTGGTGCCCGGGTAGCCGATGGTGCTGGCCTGCACGGGTGCGGGCTTGCGCGCCAGGGTCGGCAGGCCGTTGTTGCCGGTGTGGCCGGCCAGGTCGATCAGGATGTCGATCTGCGCGTCCTGGATGGTGCGGGCCTGCTCCTCGGCGCTTTGCCGGTGCAGCGAGACATAGTGATCGGCGTGGCAGCGTACGCGCTCATTGGCCGCGTCCTCGTGCGAGGTGCCCAGGTAGAAGGCCCAGACCTCGAACTGGCGCCGGTCCAGGCCGGCCAGCAGGGCCTCGGCGAAGTACATCACCGCATGGTGGTGGAAATCCGGCGAGAGAAAGCCCACGCGCAGCTTGCGCCAGGGGCCGCCCTCGCGCCGTGCGGCGTGGTCGGGCCACAGGGCCTTGAGCGGGGGCTCGAAGACGGCGCCGAAATCGCGTGCCGCCTGCGCCAGCTCTTCCACTCCGGCTTCGGGATCGGCCAGCATGAAGAGCAGCAGGTTGGTGTGGTGGGCGATGTCCTGGGGATAGAGGGCGATGGCGGCCTTGCAGTCCTCCACGGCCTCGTGCACTTCGCCGAGCTCGCGGCGGTGGATGGCGCGCTGGTTGAGCGCGCCGACCTTTTCGTCGAGCGAATCGGCCAGCGACCAGGCCTTGTGCGCCGCTTCCAGGCCCTCGCGGTGGCGCTGCAGCCAATAGCAGCACTGCGCCAGCTTGATCCAGCTGATGGCCTTGTCGGGCCGCAGCGTGCAGACCTTCTCCAGCACGGGATGGGCGTCGGTGGGCTTGCCCTCCTGCATCAGGATCTGGGCGAAGTTGATCAGCAGCTCGGCGTCCCCGGGGTGCAGGACCACGGCCTGGCGGTAGGCCGCGATGGCCTCCTCGGGGTGGCGCTGTTGCGCCAGCGCAAAGCCCAGCATCTGGTGGGCCCGCAGGTGCATGCCGTTCCTGCGCAGGGTCTGGCGGCACAGGCGCACGACCTGGGCCCAGTCGGCCTTCAGGAAGGCCTGGCTGATCTTGACGGCATCGGCGTCCGGACCGGTGCCTGGACCAGGCTGGCCGTGGGGGCCGTGCTTGCGGTGCGGGGGTGCGCTCACGGCCCTCATTATGGTTCTTAGCGCTGCAGCAGCTGCAGCACGCCCTGCGGGATCTGGTTGGCCTGGGCGATCATGGCCGTGCCCGCCTGCTGCAGGATCTGCGCGCGCGACAGGGCCGCGGTCTCGGCCGCGAAGTCGGCGTCCTGGATGCGGCTGCGCGAGGCGGTCA
This sequence comes from Curvibacter sp., assembly GCA_038112835.1. Lineage (GTDB taxonomy): Bacteria > Pseudomonadota > Gammaproteobacteria > Burkholderiales > Burkholderiaceae_C > Hylemonella. The sequence goes on from JAYNNS010000015.1 coordinate 17,000, forward strand.
GGTTTTCCGCGCTGATCTGCAGCGCGGTGATGGTCGACTCGAAGCGCGACTGCAGGGCACCGAGCTTGGCGCGTTCGCCGCTGATGTAGGACAGGGCCGAGTCCACCGTCTTGAGCGCGTCGTTGGCCTTGATGTCGGTGGTGATGTCCAGGTTGGCCACCTGCTTGAGCACCGAGGCCGAGTCGTTGAAGATCGAGGTGGCGGCGCTGGCGGTGGCGTCCAGGGCGAAGGACTTGTCCGAATCCAGCGTCACATAGCCGCTGACGATGGCGCTGTCGGCCGTGCTGTCGGCGGCCAGCACCACGGTGCCGGCCACGGCGGCCAGCGCGCCGCTGGTGGTGGCGGCCAGCTTGGTGATGCTGATGGTGCCGGCGTTGGTGACGGCGGTGTCGCCGACGACCACGTCATTGCCCGTGATATTGGTCAGGATCACCGCGGTGCCGTCGGCCTTCAGGCTGGCGATGATGCCCGTCTTGGACGATTTCTCGTTGATGGCCGAGACGGCATTGGACAGGCCGTCCGGGCTGCTGGTGCCGGAGATGGAGAAGGACAGGGTCTCGGGCGTGGCGTTGTCCGACAGCAGGGTCATGGCATAGGCCCCCGAGGCGCCGAAGGTCAGCTCGATCTCGGTACGTGCCGTCGCCGTGATGCCCGTGGCCGGCGTCTGCTGGCTGATGACCTCGGCTGCGGCCTTGGCCGTGCCGTTGGCGCCCAGGCTCACGGTGGCGTTGCCGCGCGGGCCGTTGATGGCCACCGTGTTCGCGGTCACGCCGTTGGCACCCCAGCCGGCCGCTGCGGCCGAGGGACCGGAGGCGACGATCTGGTTGTTGCCGTACTGGTTGGTGCGGATGTTGGCCGTGGCCGCCACGATGGTCTGGTTGGCGTTGGCGCCGACCTGGAACTGCGCGGTGCCGAAGGTGCCGTCCAGCAGCTTCTGGCCGTTGAATTCCGTACTGGTCGCAATGCGGTCCAGTTCGGCCACCAGCTGGCTCACTTCCTGGTTCAGCGCCTGGCGATCCGAAGCGCTGTTGGTGGCGTTGGCCGACTGCACGGCCAGCTCGCGCACGCGCTGCAGGATGTCGCTGGCGGCCTTGAGCGCGCCTTCGGTGGTCTGCGCCAGGGACACGCCGTCGTTGGCGTTGCGCGCCGCCTGGTTCAGGCCGCGGATCTGGCTGGTGAAGCGCTCGGAGATGGCCAGGCCGGCGGCGTCGTCCTTGGCGCTGTTGATGCGCAGACCGGACGACAGGCGCTGGATGGCCGTGGTCAGCGCACCCTGGCTGATGCCCTGGTTGCGTTGGGCGGTCAGCGAGCTGATGTTGGTGTTGATGATGGCAGCCATGGAAACACTCCTTCGTTACAGGGTCTGGCCCCGGCATAGCGATGGAAATGATTGTGGGTGGCCCCTATCGGCCCGTTGTCCTGATAAATAGGCCAGAAACCCGCCTTTTTTTCGTTTCGACCCTCAAGTTCCCGCGCCAGCGGCCGATATCTAGGGCGTACCCGGCCCAGGCAGGAGCTTGTCCTGTGCGCGCAAAGCCTGAAACGCGGATCTGGCCAGGAAAAAAGCGCTTTTTCTCGCTTTAGTGCTCAAGTTTCCGGGCGGGCCACCCGAAATGAGCAGCGAGGGCATTACCTCAGCCTCTAACAGGAGTTCAGCAATGGCATCCATCATCAATACGAACATCAACTCGCTGAGCGCGCAGCGTTACCAGGGGTTGAGCAGCACTGCACTGAGTACGGCGATCCAGCGCCTGTCATCCGGTCTGCGCATCAACAGCGCCAAGGACGACGCCGCCGGTCTGTCGATCTCGGAGCGTTTCACGGCCCAGATCCGCGGCCTGAACCAGGCGGCACGCAACGCCAACGACGGCGTGTCCCTGGCGCAGACCACTGAAGGCGCGCTCAAGGCCGCCAGCGACATCCTGCAGCG
>JAYNNS010000016.1:0-1116 GCA_038112835.1 Curvibacter sp.
GCCGAGTGGCGCGCCTACTTCGCCTACCACGACGCCCTCATGCTCAATGAGGAAGGCAGCCTGAGCAAGGGCGACCGCGAGATGATCGTCACCGCCACCAGCGCGGCCAACCAGTGCCTCTACTGCGTGGTGGCGCACGGCGCGCTGCTGCGTATCTATGAGAAAAAGCCCCTGGTGGCCGACCAGGTGGCCGTGAACTACCGCAAGGCCGACATCACGCCGCGCCAGCGCGCCATGCTGGACTTCGCGCTCAAGGTCTGCGAGCGCTCGCATGAAGTCGAGGAGTCCGACTTCACCGCCCTGCACGCGCACGGCTTCTCGGACGAGGACATCTGGGACATCGCGGCCATCACGGCCTTCTTCGGCCTCTCGAACCGCATGGCCTCCTTCAGCAACATGATGCCCAACCCCGAGTTCCATCTGCTGGGCCGCGTGCCGCGGGCCGCAAAATCCTGAGGGATCCGTGAAGAAAGTCGCCCGGGCCCTGCACGCCCTGCTCCTAGAATCGGAGCATCGTTTCATATCGGGAATCTACCCATGATCTTCGTCACCGGCGGCGCGGGCTACATCGGCAGCCACACCTGCATCGAGCTGCTGCAGGCCGGCCAGGCCGTCACGGTCTACGACAACTTCTCCAACAGCAGCCCGGAATCGATCCGCCGCGTGGAGCAGATCACCGGCCGCACGGTCCGCCTGGTGCAGGGGGACATCCGCGACCCGGCCGCCCTCGGCGCCGCCCTGAAGGCCAGCGGCGCGCACGCTGTGATCCACTTCGCCGGGCTCAAGGCCGTGGGCGAATCCGTGGCCCAGCCGCTGCGCTACTACGACAACAACGTGGTCGGCACCGTGCGCCTGCTGGAAGCCATGGACGCGGCCGGCGTGCGCCAGCTCGTCTTCAGCTCCTCGGCCACCGTCTACGGCGACCCGCAGCACCTGCCGCTGACCGAGGACCACCCCCTCTCGGCCACCAATCCCTACGGCCGCACCAAGCTGATGATCGAGGAGATCCTGCGCGACCTGCACCAGGCCGACACGTCCTGGCGCATCGCCATCCTGCGCTACTTCAATCCCATCGGTGCGCATGCCAGCGGGCGCATCGGCGAAGACCCCCAGGGC
>JAYNNS010000016.1:1126-2464 GCA_038112835.1 Curvibacter sp.
TCCCCAACAACCTCCTGCCCTATGTGAGCCAGGTCGCCGCCGGCCGGCGCGCGCAGCTGCAGGTCTGGGGCAACGACTACCCCACGCCCGACGGCACCGGCGTGCGCGACTTCATCCACGTGGTCGACCTCGCCGACGGCCACGTCAAGGCCCTGGACTATCTGGGCCGCCAGCCCGGCTGCACCGCCTTCAACCTGGGCACAGGCCAGGGCTACAGCGTGCTGGAACTCGTGCATGCCTTCGAGCAGGCCAGCGGCCGCCCCGTGCCCTACCAGATCGCCGCGCGCCGCCCCGGCGACGTGGCCTCGTCCTACGCCTCGCCCGAGCGTGCGGCCCGCCTGCTGGGCTGGCAGCCGCAGCGCGGGCTGGCACAGATGTGCACGGACAGCTGGCGCTGGCAGCAGCACAACCCGGACGGCTACCGCACGGCACCCCCCTGAACCCCGGGTGGTATGGCACGCAACTGCGTGCCATACCACCCCTGCATCGCGCGCGCGTCCCGCCAGCACATGCCCACCGTGTCGCCGGGGCGATTTTCCGGCCCGGATGCGTGAACTATGCACTGCGTGATTTCATCGAGGGGACGTATGCTTGCTGCTGTCCTTTCCAAGGAACTCCATCCTCCACGCCGTCGCCCCTGACGGACTGAACCCTGCCTTGGAATCTGGTCCTGCCAGCCCGGGGTTCGGGATGCGCCGATGCCGATCCGATACCTGTTCTGCCTGCTCCTCTGTTGCGTCCCCGGTCTGGCCCTGGCCCAGCCGGGCGTCCCGGCCGTCCCGCCCCTGGCCTCCGTCGCCTTCCACTACGGCGCGGCCACGCCCTGGGACGAGCTGCGCGCCTTCGACCTGGCCGTCATCGAACCCGAGCACCTGCCCGCCGGCCCGCTGCCCGAGCTCGGCCACACGCGGCTGGCCGCCTATGTCTCGCTGGGCGAGGTCCAGCCCTCGCGCGCCTATGCCGCGCGCATCCCGCGCGACTGGCTGCGCGGCGAGAACAGCGACTGGGGCAGCCGCCTGATCGACCAGGCGCAGGCCGGCTGGCCCGCCTTCTTCGCCGAGCAGGTGATCGAGCCCCTGTGGCAGCGCGGCCTGCGCACCTTCTTCCTCGACACCCTCGACTCCTACCAGCTGTTTGCGCGCACCCCGCAGGAGCGCGCGCGGCAGGAGGCCGGCATGGTGGCCGTGATCCGGGAACTGGTGCGGCGCTATCCCGGCATCCGCTTCGTCTACAACCGCGGCTTCGAGATCCTGCCCCAGACCCACGGCTCGGTCGACGCCGTGGCCGCCGAATCCCTGTTCCGCCGCCACGACCGCAGCCGCATGCGCTACGAGGAAG
>JAYNNS010000016.1:2474-18244 GCA_038112835.1 Curvibacter sp.
GCCCGAGGACGACCGGCGCTGGCTGCTCGAGCGCCTGCGCGAGGCGCGCGAGCGCTACGGCCTGCCCGCGATCGCCATCGACTACGTGGCCGCGGGTCAGCGGACGCTGGCGCGCGAGACCGCCCGCCGCATCCAGGACCTGGGCCTCGTGCCCTGGGTCGCCACGCCCGAGCTCGACACCCTGGGCGTGAGTTCGGTCGAGGTCATGCCGCGGCGCATCCTGGTCGTGCACAGCAGCGTGGCCGACGAATACGCGCAGCGTGAGCTCGGCCCCGTCGTCCATGGCTCGCTGCCCCTGCAGCACCTGGGCTATGTGCCGGAATTCGTCGCGCCGACCCAGCTGCCGGCGCACCCCCTGGCCGGCCGTTATGCCGGCGCCGTGATCTGGCTGCAGACCACGCCCACCACCGCCGAGCGCCAGGCCCTGCAGGCCTGGGTGGCGCGCCAGGTGGCCGACGGCGTGCCGGTGGTGTTCGTCAACCAGATCGAGTTCCTGCTCGACGGCGCCGCCGCCCGCACCCTGGGCCTGCGCACCAGCGCCGCCCCGCGCGGCACGGCCACGCTGGACATCGAACAGCAGGACCCCATGCTCGGCTTCGAGACCCGGGTGCGTCCGCCGGCCGACAGCTTCTTCCCGCTGGAGCTGCAGGGCGGCACCCCGCTGCTGACCCTGCGCCGCGGCGGCCAGCGCCAGGTCGCCGCCGCCCTGGCGCCCTGGGGCGGCTACGTGCTGCAGCCCTATGCCATCACCACGCTGCCCGGCGAGAAAAGCGGCAACCGCTGGGTCATCAACCCCTTCGAGTTCTTCCGCCGCAGCCTCCAGCTGCCGGACATGCCGGTGCCCGACGTCACCACCGAAAGCGGCCGCCGCCTCTTCTTCATGCACCTGGACGGCGACGGCTTCGTCAGCCGCAGCGAGCTGCCGGGCAACCGTCTGGCGGGCGAGGAGCTGCGCGACCGCGTGGTGCGTCGCTACCGCGTGCCCATGACCATCTCGGTCATCGAGGCCGAACTCTCGCCGCGCGGCCTCTACCCCGCGCTGTCGCCGCTGGCCGAGAAGACGGCGCAGGAGATCTTCCGCGAGCCGAACGTCGCCATCGCCTCGCACAGCTACTCGCACCCTTTCTTCTGGTCGCGCGTCGCCCAGCACGACACCGGCAGCGACGACACCCGGGCCTACAACCTGCGCCTGCCCGGCTACCGCTTCAACCTGCAGCGCGAGATCGAGGGCTCGGTGCAGTACATCGAGAGCCGGCTGGCGCCGCCGGGCAAGAAGGTCGGGATGTTCCTGTGGACCGGCGACTGCATCCCCGGGGCCGACGCCGTGCAGGCCACCGACGCCGCCGGCCTGCTCAACATGAACGGCGGCGACACCACCGCCACCCTGGCCCTGCCCACGCTCACGCGCGTCGAGGGCCTGGGCATCGCGCGCGGACGCGGCTTCCAGGTCTTCGCCCCGAACCAGAACGAGAACGTCTACACCAGCGACTGGACCGGCCCCTACTACGGCTTCGAGCGCGTGATCGAGACCTACGACTTCACCGAGCGGCCGCGCCGCCTCAAACCCATCAATGTGTACTTCCACACCTACCTGCTGACCAAGCGCGCCGGTGTGCAGTCCTTCGAGCGCATCCTGGACCACGTGCTGCGGCAGGAGACCACGCCCGTGCACGCCACGGCCTACGCGCGCAAGGTGCTGGATTTCCAGCGCCTGGTCATCGCACGCAGCGGCGAGGGCTGGCGCATCCGCGGCGCGCAGGACCTGCGCACCCTGCGCCTGCCCGTCGCCCTGGGCACGCCCGAGCTCGCGCGCGGCAGCGGCGTGGCCGGCTACCGCGAGGGGGCCGAGGGCCGCTACGTGCACCTGGGCCAGGCCGACGCCGAACTGTTCACCGGCACGCCCGCGGCCCAGCCGCGCCTGGAATCCGCCAACGCGCGCATCAGTGCCTACGAGCGCAGCGACGCCACCCAGCGCTGGACGCTCGAAGGCGAAGTACCGCTTGAATTCACCCTGGCCGATGCCGGTGCCTGCCGCGTGCAGGTCGCCGGCCGGGAACTGCAGGCCGTCCGCCGCCAGGGCTCCCTGGCCCACTTCCGTCTCCCTGCCCATGCTGCCCGCCCGCTCGAAGCGATATGCCAGCGATGACGGGGACATCCCCCGGGAACGCCTGACCAGCGGCTGGCAGCTCCTGCTGGTGCTGCTGGTCGTGCTGACCCTGTTCTACGTGGTCTTTCCCAAGCGCGTGCTCATGCAGCGCCTGTACGACGACACCGTGCTGGACGCGCTCGCGCTGTCCTACCTCCAGAACATCTTCCGCGCCGACACCCGCAACACCGACGCAGCCCTGCTGCTCGCGCGCCACCACGCGGACACGCTGGATCCGCGCGAGCTCGAAGCCCTGGTGGCACCGCACACGCGCAGCAGCGACGGGCGCCAGCGTGAACTGGCACACGCGCTGCTCATCCATGCCTTGCAGCGCCAGCTCCTGGCCGACCGCGATCCCGGCGCCCGCGCCGAGCTGCGCGGCCGGCTGGAAGCGCTCCTGGGCAGCCTGCTGGAGGCCCGGCTGCCCGCGACGCTGGCGCACGCGTACGCCGCCCTGGCCTACCGCCTCAACCTCGGCGAACTCGCGATGCGCCTGCTGCGCCCCTTCCTGGCCGACGCCAGCCCCGAGGCGCTCGAACGCTATGGCCACGACGCCCAGGCGCGGGGCGAACACGTGCTCGCCTCGCACTACTTCCTGCTCGCACGCGAGCGCAGCACGCAGCTCGAAGACATGCGCCGGCGCTTCCAGCTCGGCCTCAACGCGCTGGTGGCGGCCGGCCAGGCCCCGCAGGCGCTCGAGCAGGCCGAACACCACCTCGGCGCGCTCGAATCCGACCTGCCCACACTGCGCTACCTCACCCGGCTGGCGCTGGCCGCAGGCCAGCCCGTGGTGGCCGCGCGCTACGCCAGGCGCCTGGTGTTCCGCCCCGACACGGCAAGGAGCACCCCCTGATGCGCCGCGCCCTGCCTGTCCTCGCGCTGCTGTGCGGCCTGCTCCCGGTGCCCGGCCACAGCCAGGAAGCGCCCGCGCCCGAGATCCCGGCCCCGGAGCCCGCACCGCTTGCCGCCGTCCCGCCCGCGCCCCCGGCCGCACTGCGCCGCTTCCAGCCCGACGACTTCGCGCTGGCCTACGACGTCTTCGTCGGCACGGGCCAGCTGGAGCCGGCCCTGCGCGTGGCCCAGCAGGCCGTGCGCGAACTGCCGCGCGACCGCGCCTGGCGGCGCAAGCTGGCCCAGGTGGCCGAATGGCTGGCGCGCACCGACATCGCCGCCGAGCAGTGGCACGCCCTGTTCGCCCTGGGCGACCGCTCCGAGACCACCCTCCAGTCCCTGCTGCGCCTCGCGCCCTCGCTGGACGATCCCACGGCCGTGCTGCCGGTCTGGATCTACCGTGCCCAGCAGGGCGCGCTCAGCGACGCGCAGTGGCACGAGATCTACTGGCTGTTCGAAAACGCCTCCGAGCCCCGCCGCGGCTCGGAATTCTTCGAAGCCCAGTTCCGCCAGCGCCGCCATCCCCTGCTGCTGGAGCGCGCCGCGCTGCTGGCGCGGCACGCGGGCGACGAGCGCCGCGCCCTCGCCCTCTACCGCGAGCGGCTGCAGCTCGAGCCCTTCTCCGGCGAAGCGCTGCAGGAGGCCGTCTTCATCCTGGTGCGCGGCGACCGGCTCGAGGAGGCGCTGGCGCTGATGAAATCGCAGGCCGAGCGCATCCCGCCGGCCGAGGCGGAGTTCTGGCGGCTGTTCGCCCAGGTGGCCTGGGAAGCACGCGACTACGAGACCGCCGCGCGCGCCTATCTGCCGGGCAAGGAGGCCCGCAGCGCCGAAGTGGGGGACTGGTGGCGCCTGATCTTCCTGACCCGCCCGCAGCAACCGCGCCGCGCCGCCGAGCTGGCCCTGGAAGCCTGGCGCCGGCACGACAGCCTGGAGATGCTGCTGCTGGGGCTGGAAATCCTCACCGAGGTCGACGACCCGCGCGCCCAGGCCCGGGTCTACGAAAGCCTGGAGCCGCAGCAGCGCACCCGCGCCGAAGCGAATCTGGGCTTCCTGCTCGGGCGGGCGCAGTTCTGGCAGCGCCAGCACCAGCGCCAGGCGGCCTGGGCCGATCTGCAGCGCGCGCGCCGGCTGGCGCCGGGGGACGAAACCGCCATCCTGACCACGCTCTGGTTCCTGATCGACGCCGGCTGGCAGGCCGAGCTGACCCAGTCCCTGGCGCAGCACGAAAAACGGGCCCGCAGCACACCGTCCTTCTGGCCGCCCTATGCGGCCGGCCGGCAGCTGCTGGGCCAGGCCCGCGAGGCCGCCGGCTGGTACCGGCTGGCGCTGGAGCGCGCGCCCGACGACGCGCTGCTGCTGGCCTCCTACGCCGAGACCCTGCAGCAGCAGGGTCGCACGGGCCTGGCCGACCGCGTGTACCGCCAGGCCTGGCGGCAGCTGGAAGTGCTGCGCCAGGGCCGGCGCCACCTGACCCGGGCCCTGGCCCAGCCCGAATTCATGGCCTGGGTGCGGCTGTGGCTGCGCCAGCATCCCGGCGACCCCAGCCTGCGGCTGATGCGCCGACTCCATGACGAGCTGCGCGATCTGGACCGCAGCGGCAGCGACGACGCGGGCCGCGACGACCTGCTGCTCGCCTGGCTGCTCACGCGCGAGCAGCCCGAGAGCGCGCGCCGCTGGGTCTGGGAACGCTACCTGCGCCTGGGTCGCGCCGAGCCGCTCTGGGCCCGCAGCCAGCTGTCCCAGATGCAGGGCGACCGCGCGGCCATGGCCCGGCTGCTGCAGGACCAGGGCCCCTCGCTGCCCCCGCTGGGTCGCGCCGACCTGGCCACCGGCGCCGGATTGAGCGCACTGGCCCTCGACACGGCCTGGCATGCCATGCAGCGCGAGTCCGACGCCGACGCGGCCCACGAACGGCTGCGCCAGCAGGCGCCACGGCAGGCACACTATGTGGACATGCGGTGGACCCAGGAAAACCTGGACCTGATGCAGCGCAACGGCGTGGGCCTGGGCGCGCGCATCGTCCTCACGCCCGCGCTGCACCTGCTGCTGGACGCGAGCCGCAGCAGCCAGCGCAGCCACGACCCGGATTTCAGCACCCTGCTGCCCGGCAGCGACCGCCTGCACAGCGCCGAGCTGCGCTGGCTGTCCCCCGCCAGCGAGACCCGCGTGGCCCTGCTGCGGCGCGACGAGCTGGCCGGCACGAACGGCCTGCGTCTGCAGCACAACGGCCGCTGGATGCCGCGCCTGGGCTACCAGCTCGAGCTGCGCTACCGCGCCCCCTCCACCACCAGCCTGCCCCTACGCGCCGCCGGCACCGAGAGCCAGCTGGGCGGCGCGCTCGACTACACGCTGGACCGGCGCAACTACCTGCGCGTGGCACCGCGCCTGAGCCGCTACCACACGCAATTCGGCGACGCCCTGGGCAGCGGCCACAGCCTGGACCTCGAGGCCGGCCACCGCCTGCGCGCCAGCTACCCCGACTGGCGGGCCCGCCTCGTGCTGCAGACCCAGTCCTTCCGGCGCGATGGCAGCCTCTCCGCCGCCAGCCTGCAGCGCCTGCCGGACTACCTACGCGACGGCATCGCCTCGGGCAGCCTGGACGCGGCCAGCTACTTCATCCCCCAGAGCAGCGCCACCGTCGCCGCCTGCCTGACGACGGGCGACAACCTGGACGGGCTGAGCCTGCAGAACGACTACAGCCGGGCCTGGCGCCCCTTCGGCGACGCCTGCCTGCGCCGCAACAGCGTGCTCGGCAATGGCTATGCCGCCACGATCGGCGTGGCCGGCTCCGTGCTCGGCGCCGACCACCTGTCCCTGCAGTGGAGTGGCAGCGACAACGCCACGCCTGGCAACGCATCCATCCGCACCCTTTCCATCCGTTACCGGCATTACTACTAGGAGGTCTACCATGAACCGCATGAGAACCCTGCCGCTGCTCGCGCTCTGGCTCTCGGCCCTGCTGCTGGCCGGCTGCGCCAGCACCACGAGCTCCAGCACCGGCCAGGAGACGCTGGACAGCCAGGCGCGCTGGGCGCTGCTGCCCGTGGTCAACAACACCGAGACGCCCCAGGCCGGCCTGGCGGCCGAAGCCATGGTCGAGCACCACCTGCGCGCGCGCGGCGTCGGCCAGCTGCTGCGCTACCCGGCCGCGCTGTCGCGCGAGGGCCTGTTCGACACCAGCGAGCGCAAGCTGGCCGAGGACGCGCAGAAATGGGCCCGCGACCAGGGCGCGCGCTATGCCGTCACCGGCAGCGTGGAAGAGTGGCGCTACAAGATCGGCCTGGACGGCGAGCCGGTGGCGGGCGTGACGCTGCGCGTGATCGAGCTCGACAGCGGCCGCGTGGTCTGGAGCGGCTCGGGTTCGCGCAGCGGCTGGAGCCGTGACGGCCTCTCCGCCGTCGGCCAGCAGCTCATCAGCCGCCTGCTCGGCGAACTGCGCCTGGCCAGCGCGCCCGCCCCGCGGTCCTGAGCCCGCCCCGGATGACGATGCCGCGCCTCCCCCTGCCCCGCCTCCTGCAGCGCGCCTGGCGCGCCGGCCGGCTCGCGCCCGAACTGATCAGCGCGTGGGCGCAGTGGATCGAGGCCCTGCTGATCCCGACGCTGGCCGTCGCGCTGGCCTGGTTCCTGGTGCCGCGCGATCCGCTGCAGACGCAGGAGCTCTTTCCCTGGGTCTGGTTCGCGCCCACGCTGGTCGCGCTGCGCTACGGCGTCTCGCCCGGGCTGCTGTCCTGCGTTCCGCTCATCGTCAGCTGGTATGTCGCCGACCGGGCCGGCCACGTGCCGGCCAGCTTCGGCCTCGAGTACTTCTTCGGCGGCGGCCTGCTGGTGCTGATCTGCGGCGAGTTCAGCGACATCTGGCGCGACCGCAACCTGCGCCTGGAGGAGAGCAACGTCTACCTCGCCGAGCGCCTGTCGCGCATCACCAAGCGCCTCCTGCTGCTCAACCTCTCGCCCGACCGCCTGGAGCTCGAGATGCTGACGCGGCCGAGCTCGCTGCGCGACGCCCTGGTGCAGCTACGCAGCGTCGCCACGACCGGCGCGCCCGGGCAGGCGATGCCCGGGGCCGAGCGCCTGCTGCAGCTGCTGGCCCAGTACGTCAACATCGAGGCCGCCACGCTCTACACCCTGGTGCCGCGCGGCGAGGATCACGAGGTGGGCCCGGCGGTGGCGCAGCTGGGCGAGCCGCTGCCGCTGCAGCCCCAGGACGAACTGCTGCAGCTGGCGCTGCAGCAGCGCCAGCTCGCGCACATCGCCAGCCAGGAGCTGAGCCTGAACCGCCAGACCGACCAGCTCGTCGTCGCGCCACTGATCGCCGGCAGCGGCACACCGGTGGCGGTGCTCGCGGTCACGCGCATGCCCTTCTTCGCGCTCAACGTCGAACACCTGCAGATGATGTCGGTCATCCTGAGCTACTACGCCGACAGCGTGCGCAACGGCCCGGCCGTGGCGGCCATCCAGCAGCGTCTGCCCGGCATGCCCACCCAGTTCGCCGAGGAGCTGGCCTGCATGCTCGGGCTGCAGGAACGCACCGGCATGGGCAGCCAGATCCTCGTGATGCGCTTCGAGGGCGAGCAGGGGCGCACCATCCCGGCCGAGTTCCTGCGCATCAAGCGCGGCCTGGACGTGTACTGGCAGACCGCGTCGCGCGGGCATCCCGTCGTCGCCGTCCTCATGCCGCTGGCCAGCCCGGCCGCCATGGCCGGCTTCACCCAGCGCATCGAGCAGTGGCTGGAGCAGCGCTTCCAGGGAGGGGCCGACGCGCTGGGCGTGCGGCTGCGGCCCATCGACTTCACCAGCGAGGACCCGGTGGACGCGCTGGCGCGCCTGCTGGCCGACTGACACACCCGATGGACGTGCGCCTGATCCCCTGGGCCGTGCTGCCCGACACGCTGGGTCGCCTGCTGGCGCCGCTGGCCGAGTCGCGCAGCCTGGCCATGCTGGTGGCCCTGCTGTGCGTGCACGCGGGGATCAGCCTGGCCGCGGCCCTGGGCAGCCTGTCCTTCATGCCCCCGCACCTGCGTCGTCCGCGCGGCCTGGTGCTGCTGCTGCTGTTCAACTTCGCCTTCATCGCCCCGGTGGTCGGCGCGCTGGCCATCCTGCTGATCACACGCGTCTCCATGCGGCAGGCCCGTCACGCGGCCCGTCAGGCCAAGCCGGCCGCCGTCGCCCTGCCCGAGTACGACGTGCAGGCGCCCGACACCATCCGCAGCAGCCAGGGCGCCATCCGCTCGCGGCTGGAGGCGCAGGTGCCGGGCGACATCCGCATGCAGGCCCTGCTGACGCTGCAGGCCGTGCCCGGACGCGTGGCCAACCCCATCCTCGAAGGCCTGCTGGGCGACGATACCGACGACGTGCGCCTGCTGGCCTTCGGCATGCTCGACAGCAAGGAAAAGACCCTCTCGCAGAACATCCAGCGCGAGCGCGCCCAGCTCGAGACCGAACTCAGCGCCGAGCAGCGCTTCGACTGCCTGCGCCAGCTGGCCGAGCTGCACTGGGAGCTGGTCTACGCCTGCCTGGCCCAGGGCGAGCTGCGCCGCCACATCCTGCGCCAGGCGCGCGAGTACCTGGAATCGGCGCTGTCGATCGGCATGCCGCCCAACCCCGGGCTGCTGCTGCTGCAGGGGCGCATCCTGCTGGCGCAGGAGGAACTCGACGCCGCCCGGACCGCCTTCGAAAACGCCCTGGCCCTGGGTCTTCCGCCGGTCTCCGTGCTGCCCTATCTGGCCGAAATCGCCTTCATGCGCCAGCGTCACGACCAGGTCCGCGCGCTGCTGCAACAACTGTCCGCCTACAACACCACGGCCCAGACCACCGCCGTGGTCAACCTGTGGACCGGCCGTGAAACCGTGAGCAAACTCAGTGAATACCACCGCCTCCCCCACCTCTGACCGCTCGCTGCCACAGGCCGAGGAGGTCGACGTGCTGCTGCTGCTCGAAGGCACTTTCCCCTACGTGGCCGGTGGGGTCTCGAGCTGGGTCAACCAGATCATCCGCGGCTTCCCCGAGCTGAAGTTCGGCGCCATCTTCCTCGGCGCGCGCCCCGAGGACTACGGCGACATGCGCTACCCGCTGCCCGCCAACCTGGTCCACCTGCAGGTCAGCTACCTCTACGACCAGCGCGAGAACCCGCCGGTCATGCCGGTGCAGGCCGACCCCGAGGTCATGCGCGACGTCGAGCGCATGCACGGCATGCTGCACGACGACATCCGCCACCCCGACTGCCCCCACCTGTTCGCCCGGCTGATGGACGAGGCCGGCCCCGACGGGCGCCTGACCCAGGAGGTCTTCCTCTACAGCCGCGCCGCCTGGGACTATGTCAAGAAGGGCTACCGCCAGCGCAGCGCCGACCCGTCCTTCGTCGACTACTTCTGGACCATCCGCACCATCCACACGCCCTTCTGGCGCCTGCGCGAGGTCGCGCTGCGCGCGCCACGCGCGCGGGTCTACCACGCCATCTCCACCGGCTACGCCGGCATCCTGGGCCTGCTGCTCAAGCACCGCTACCGCCGCCCCTTCATGCTCAGCGAGCACGGCATCTACGTGAAGGAGCGCAAGATCGACCTCTACCAGGCGCAGTGGCTCAAGGACAACCGCAGCGTGTTCGAGCACGACCCTTCGCGGCTGAGCTACTTCCGCCAGCTCTGGATCCGCTTCTTCGAGCACCTGGGCTACCTGACCTACCAGGCGGCCGACGACATCGTCGCGCTCTACGAGGCCAACCGCCAGCGCCAGCTCGCCGATGGCGCGCCCGAGGAGCGCACCTGCAACGTGCCCAACGGCATCGACGTGGCGCGCTTCGCGCCACTGCGTACGCAGCGGCCGGTGGAGATCCCGCCCGTGCTCTGCCTGATCGGGCGCGTGGTGCCGATCAAGGACATCAAGACCTACATCCGCGCCATGCGCGGCGTGGTCAACCGCATGCCCGAGGCCGAGGGCTGGATCGCCGGCCCCGAGGACGAGTCGCCCGAATACGCCCGCGAATGCCGCGACCTCGTGGCCCAGCTCGGGCTCGAGGGCAAGGTCAAGTTCCTGGGCTTCCAGAAGCTCACGGACCTGCTGCCGCAGGTGGGGCTGGTGGTGCTGAGCTCCATCAGCGAGGCGCTGCCGCTGGTGATCCTGGAAGGCTATGCAGCCGGCGTGCCCACGGTCTCCACCGATGTCGGCTCCTGCCGCCAGCTCGTCTACGGCCTGCCCGGCGCGGACGCCGACATCGGTGCCTCGGGCCGCGTGGTGCGCATCGCCGACCCCGAGGCCCTGGCCCAGGCCGCGCTGGATCTGCTGGGCGAGCCCGCGCAGTGGCGCAGCGCCAGCGCAGCGGCGATCCGGCGCGTCGAGACCTACTACTCGCAGGACATGATGTTCGGCCGCTACCGCGAGCTGTACCAGAAGAACTTCGAAAAGAGCACCCCATGGCAGGCATAGGCTTCGAACTGCGCAAGCTGCTCAAGAAGCGGACCTACAGCGGCCTGCTGCAGGCCTACGCCTACGCGGGCATCATCAGCTCGGGCCCCTGGGTGCTGTCCATCGTGGGCATCCTGCTGATCGGCGTGTTCAGCCTGAGCGCCATCGACTCCAGCGCCTCGATCAGCCAGTTCCAGGTCACGGTGACCTACCTGTTCCTGATCTCTCTCATCCTGACCGGCATCGTGCAGCTGTCCTTCACGCGCTTCGTGGCGGACCAGATCTTCGCCAAGAACGACACGGCCATCATGCCCAACTTCAACGGGCTGATGCTGCTGGCCATGAGTCTGAGCCTGCTGCTGGCCCTGCCCGCCGCGGCCCTGCTCTTCCCCGAGCAGAGCGTGCTCTACCGGCTGCTGTTCGCCGCCGGCCTGTCGGTCATGACCGCGATCTGGATCGCCACGGTCTTCCTGACCGGCATGAAGCACTACCGCGCCATCGTGCTGATCTACTTCCTGGGCTATACGGCCACCATCGTGCTGGCCCTGCTGCTGCGCTACGTCATCGGGCTCGAAGGCCTGCTGATGGGCTTCGTGGCCGGCCACGTGCTGCTGCTGCTGGGGATGATCTGGCTGGTCTACCGCAACTACCACTCCGACCGCTTCATCGCTTTCGACATCTGGAAGCCCGGTGCCATGTACACCAGCCTCATGGCCTCGGGCTTCTTCTTCAACCTGGGCGCCTGGATCGACAAGATCATGTTCTGGTACCACCCGGACACGGGCCAGGCCGTGATCGGCCCGCTCCACGCCTCGGTGATCTACGACATCCCGATCTTCCTGGCCTACCTCTCGGTCATCCCGGGCATGGCTGTCTTCCTGGTGCGCATCGAGACCGACTTCGTCGAGTACTACGTCAAGTTCTACGACGCCGTGCGCGAAGGTGCCACGCTGGACTACATCGAGCGCATGCGCAACCACATGGTCTACTACGTGCGCCGCGGCCTGTTCGACATCGCCAAGATCCAGGCCATCGCCGTGCTCGTGACCCTGGTGCTGGGCGAGCGCATCCTGCTCTTCCTGGGCATCTCGACGCTGTACCTGCCGCTGCTCTACATCGACGTGGTCGGCGCCGCGCTGCAGGTGGTGATGCTCGGCATTCTCAACGTGCTGTTCTACCTGGACCAACGCCGCGCCGTGCTGCTGCTCACCGGCCTGCTGCCCGTGTTCAACCTGGCCTTCACGGCCCTGTCGCTGCAGCTCGGCGCCAACTGGTTCGGCTACGGCTTCGCCTTCGCCATGCTGCTGAGCGTGCTGCTCGGCCTGTGGATCCTCAACCGCAAGCTGGAGAACCTGGAATACCAGACCTTCATGCTCCAGTAGGCCGGCCCTGGGGCTAGGACTTGAGCGGTCGCGGCCGGCGCTCGGGCCGACCCGAGGCCTGGCAGGCCTTGCGGTAGTCCTGCAGCGTCCTTTGCGCGCGCCCCAGCACGGTCTCGGCGGCATAGCCGCCCGGACCCAGCTCGCCGAAGGGCAGACCACTGAGCAGGGTCATGCCCTCGCCGGCCGTGTCGGCCGTCCAGATGTGGAAGCGCCCCTGCGCCACGGCCTGCACCACCCGCGGCTCCAGCATCAGGTGGCGGCGGTTGCGGCGCGGGATCAGCACGCCCTGGCGCCCCGTCAGACCCAGACGCTCGCAGCTGCGGAAATAGCCCTCGATCTTCTCGTTGATGCCACCCACGGGCAGCAGCTCGCCGTGCTGGTTGAGCGCCCCGGTGACGGCGACGCCCTGGCGCAGCGGCAGCGCCGCCAGCGAGGACAGCAGGGCCGCGAACTCGGCAAAGGAGGCCGAATCGCCCTCCACCCCGCTGTACTCCTGCTCGAAGACCACCGCCGCATTGAGCGCCAGCGGGGCGATATGGGCGAAGAGCGAGGCCAGATGGCTGTGCAGGATGAGCACGCCCTTGTCATGGATGGGGCCCGAGAGCTCGACCTCGCGCTCGATGTTGAGCAGGCCTTCGTCGCCCGCATGCATGCGCGCCGTCACCCGCACGGGAAAGCCGAAGCGGTAGTCCCCCAGGTCCATCACCGTCAGGCCGTTGACCTGCGCGGCCTTCTCGCCGTCCACGTCGAGCAGGCGCTCGCCGTCGGTGAGGGATTCCTGCAGGCGCTGCTCGGGGTAGTCGTGGCGGTGCACGCGCGCCTGCCAGGCGGCCTGCACGTCCTCGGCGTCCACACGGACGGCGCCGCGCGCGCGGGCCATGGCCGCCGCCTCCATCAGCAGCGCCTCGCTGTGGGCGAAGATGGCGCTCTGGCGGGCCTGGTCCTCGGCCTCGCGGTGCGCCTCTTCCAGCAGCCGCGCCACGGCTGCAGCGCTGAAATGCGGCAGGCCCAGCTTGCGGCAGACCTGGGCGACGAAGATGCCGGTGGCGCGGCGCGTGCCGGCGCTGGCCGTGAAGCTCTCGGCAAAGTCCACCTTGCAGCGCAGGCGGCGCGCGAACTCCGGGTCGCCTTCCTGCACGGCGTAATACTCCTCCACCGAAGCCACCAGGATGATCTTCACATGCACGTCCACCGGCTCGGGCTGTAGCGAGACCGCAGCGATCGGCGCGTAGAGCATGCCCGGCTCCTCGATCTGCAGGCGGCCACTGCGCAGGAAGCGGCGCAGCTTCTCCCACACCGGCTCGTCGGCCAGCAGGTCACGCAGGTGCAGCATGAGAAAGCCCCCGTGTGCGCGCAGCAGGCTGCCGGCACGGATGCGCGTGTGGTCGGTCACCAGCACATCGTTCTCGTTCTGGTACTCGATGCTGCCGAACAGGGTGCGGAACAGCGGGTTGTCCTCCACGATCACCGGCGCGCCGGCACGCCCATGCTGGTCCACCACCAGGTTCACGTGGTAGCGCCCCAGCACCTGGGCGAGCGCGGCCGCGCGCAGGCCGTCCTCGTCGCTGTCGCCGGGCTGAAACAGCTCCAGGTTCTCCAGCACGTCGTGCGCCACCTGGTCCAGGTAGCCGCCGAGCTTGACCGTGTCCTTGATCTGCTTGCGCAGCTCGTTGCGGATCTCCTGCAGCTCGTGCTCCAGCAAGGGCTTGATGACCTGGCGGCGCAGCGCGGCCAGGCCCTCGTTGAGCACCCGCTCCAGCGCGCGTGTCTTCTCCAGGTAGCGCGTGATCTCGCCGCGCAGTTCCTCCTCCAGGCGATCCACCTCGGCGCGCCGCTCCTTGGGCTGCGCCAGCACCTTGGCCTCGGTCATGGGCTGGCCCTGCTCGTCGCGCAGGGTCAGCACCAGATGGCCCTCGTCACGGATCAGGGCGAAGCTGCGCGCCTCGGCATAGGCGTCGAGCTCGGCGTAGGCCAGCCCGTCCTCGGCCTTGTAGGCCTTCTGCAGCCGGTCGCTCTCGGTACGGAAGTCCTCGCCGCTGAGCCGGCGCGGGATCTCGGTCTGCAGGGTCTTGACCAGCTGGGCCATGAGCTGGCGCAGCTGGCGGCCCTGGCCGGGTGGCATGCGCAGGGCACGCGGGTGCTCGGGGGTGTCGAAGTTGTGCAGGTAGCACAGGTCCGGCGGCACGGGCCGCGCAGCCGCCACCTCGCGCATCATCTGCGTCAGCAGCGTGCTGCGGCCGCTGCCCACCTCGCCCAGCACGAAGAGGTTGTAGTCCGGCGCATCCATCTGCAGGCCGAAACGCGCCGCCTGCTCCGCACGCTCCTGCCCGATCCAGGGCAGGGGTTGGTCCAGCAGCTCGGAAGTGTCGGCAAAACCCAGCGTCCCGGCATCGATGCTCAGGCGCAGGTCCTCAGGTGGCACAGGGGTGATGGGCATGGGACGTATTGTGCGCCGCCCGGCCGCCGGCGGCATGATCTGCGTCAAGACCCGGGCCGCACTCAGGTCGCGAAACCGTCGTCGGCCTGGATCACCGCGCCGTTGATGAAATGGCTCTCGTTGGCGCACAGCATCACCAGCACCGCGTCCAGGTCGGCCGGCTGGCCCACGCGCTTGCGCGGCAGCATGCTGATGAGCTTCTGGCCCTGCTCGGTCTGCCAGTGGTGGTGGTTGATCTCGGTATCGATGTAGCCCGGGCACAGCGCGTTGACGTTGATGCCGAACTTGCCCCACTCGGTGGCCATGGCGCGCGTCATGTGCACCACGGCCGCCTTGCTCATGCAGTAGATGCCGATCTGCGGCAGCACCTTGAGCCCGGCCATGGAGGCGATGTTGACGATGCGCCCGCCGGTGTAGGTACCGGGCGCCGCGCCCCTGGCGCGCGCGATCATGCGCTTGCCTACCTCCTGCGCCACGAAGAAGGCGCCCTTGGTGTTGGTGTCCAGCACGTAGTCGTAGTCCTCCTCGCTCACATCCACCAGGCGCTGGGTGGTGGAGACGCCGGAGTTGTTGATCAGGATGTCGATCGAGCCCACCTCGGTCTCGGCATGCGCCACCGCGGAGCGGATGGAACCGATGTCCGTCACGTCCAGCTCCACCACATGGGCGTCGCCGCCCTCGCCCTCGATCTGCGCGCGCAGCTCCTTGAGCTTTTCCACGCGGCGCGCGGCCAGCACCACGGCGGCACCGGCCCGGGCCAGGGTGCGGGCGAACTGCGCGCCCAGGCCCCCCGAGGCGCCGGTGATGAAGGCCACGCGGCCGGAAAGATCGATGCTGTACGCCATGGCGAGCCCTTTCTGCGTCAGAGGAGACGAAATAAGCGACAAAATAGAACGATCGTTCTATTTTGTGCACAAACCCGACTAAAATCGGTCGCGCACCGGACAGGCTCCGGGCCCACGGGCCTCCTATAGTCCGGCCCCATTATCAAGCGACTTCCCGCATCGAGACAGAAAGCAGCCGCCATGACCCACGATGAAATCCTCGCCCAGTTCGGCCCCCGCGAAGCCATGGAATACGACGTGGTCGTGGTCGGCGGCGGCCCCGGCGGCCTGTCCACCGCCATCCGTCTCAAGCAGCTGGCGGCCGAGAAGGGCACGGACGTCTCCGTCGTCGTGCTGGAAAAGGGCGGCGAACCCGGCGCCCACATCCTCTCGGGCGCCGTCATGGACCCGATCGCCCTCAACGAGCTCTTTCCCAACTGGAAGGAGCTCGGCGCCCCGCTGAACCAGCCCGTCAGCGGTGACGAGGTGCTCTTCCTCAGCGAGACGGGCGCGAAGAAGACCCCCAACTTCCTGGTCCCTGACTGCTTTCACAACGATGGCAACTACGTGATCAGCCTGGGCCTGCTGACCAAGTGGCTGGGCGAACAGGCCGAGGCCCTGGGCGTGGAGATCTTCCCCGGTTTCACCGCCGCCGAGGTGCTCTACAACGAGGACGGCAGCGTCAAGGG
>JAYNNS010000017.1:0-4487 GCA_038112835.1 Curvibacter sp.
CCTGCAGGCCCTGTGCATCGTGCTGCTCTACGCCCTGCTGCTGCTCGGCGGCCCGCCCTGGCTGGCCAGCGAAGCGGACAGCAGCGAACCCGAGCGCAGCAACCCCTTTGCCGATTTCTACGGCTGGCGCACCGCCGGCCTGCACGCCCAGCAGCTCGCGCGCGAGCACGGCATCCCCCGCCTGGCGGTGCAGCACCGCAGCCTGGGCAGCCGCCTGGCCTGGTACGCCCAGCCCCTGCCCGTCTACGTGCTCACGCCCGAGGTGGACCAGTTCGAGCAGTGGCACGGCCCGCTGCGCCGCTACTACAGCGCCATCCTGCTCGACTGGTCGCAGCAGTCCTACCAGCTGCCCGTGGGCGAGGGCCTGTTCGAACGCTGCGAACTCGACGACAGCTGGACCACCCGCCGGGCCGGGCGCCCGGTCTCGCATTTCCGCTTCTACATCTGCCACGGCTGGGGCGGTCGCCCCGCGCCGCGCCGTCAGGACGCCTCCTGACACCCCACCCCACCAAGGAACCCCCTCATGCTGCTCTACGACCTCGTCAACGCACGGCGCGCCCATTTCTCCCCCAACAGCTGGCGCGTGCGCATGGCCCTGCTGCACAAGGGCATCCCCTTCGAGGTGAAGGACGTGCTCTTCACCGACATCCCCAGCCTGGCCAGCGGCGGCGACAAGCTCACCATCCCCACCATCGGCCACGAGGGCCGGCTCGTCACCGACAGCTGGGCCATCGTGCAGCACCTGGATGCGGCCTTCCCCGGCACGCCGCGCCTGCTCACGCCGGAATCGGCGCCGGTGCTCAAGTTCTTCCAGTACTGGGCCCAGACCAGCCTGCACGGCCCGATCGCGCGTCTGGTCCTGCTCGACCTCCACGATCGCCTGGACCCGGCCGACCAGGCCTACTTCCGCGCCTCGCGCGAGAAGAGCTACAAGACCACGCTCGAAGCCCTGCAGGCCGGCCGCGAGGACCGCCTCGACGCCTTCCGCCGCGGCCTGCAGCCGCTGCGCCTGGCCCTGGACCACCACCCCTACCTCAGCGGCGAGCAGCCGGGCTATGCCGACTACCTGGCCTTCGGCGCCTTCATGTGGGCGCGCACCAGCAGCCCCTTCGCGCTGCTGGCCGCAGACGACGTGGTGCATGCCTGGCGCGAGCGCTGCCTCGACCTCTATGATGGCGCCGGCCGCCGCGAGCCGGTGGCCGAATAAGTGCTGACCAGGACCCTGCCCACCCCATGAACATCATCATCCTCGGCGCCGGCCGTGTCGGCGAGAGCGTGGCCGAGAGCCTGAGCTCCGAGCAGAACGACATCACCGTCATCGACCAGGACCCGGCGCGCCTGCGCCAGCTCGAGGAGCGGCTGGACCTGCGCGGTGTGGTGGGCAACGGCATCCAGCCCTCGGTGCTGCGCGAGGCCGGCGCGCAGGACGCCGACATGCTGATCGCCTGCGCCGCGCTGGATGAATCCAACCTGGTCGTGTGCAAGGTCGCACACGACCTCTTCAACGTGCCCGTGACCATCGCACGGCTGCGCTCACCCGAGTTCGTCGAAGGCGAGACGCTGATGTCCAAGAGCGGCTTCGCGGTGGACCGCGTGATCTGCCCCGAGGAATCGGTGATGCGCTACATCCACCAGCTCATCGACTACCCCGAGGCGCTGCAGGTGCTGGCGTTCGCCGAGGGACGCGTCTGTCTGGCCGCGGTGCGCGTCACGGCCAGCAGCATCCTGGCTAACCACACCATCGGCGAATTCCGCGAGCGCCTGCCGGTGGCGCAGATGCGCGTGGTCGCGCTGTACCGCATGGACGCCGAGATACCGACCGGGCCCGGCACGCGCGTGCTGCCCGGCGACGAGATCTTCGTGCTGGCCGCGGCCGACCAGATCCGCCTGGTGCTGGCCGCACTGCACGAGCTGGACCAGCCGGTACAGCGCGTCATGATCGCCGGCGGCGGCAAGGTCGGCCTGCGCCTGGCGCGCAGCCTGGTGGGCCAGTGCCAGGTCAAGATCATCGAGCAGAACGCCCAGCGCTGCGAGTACCTGGCCAGCCAGCTGCCCAGCGACATGCTGGTGCTGCACAGCGACGCGGTGGAGGAGGACCTGCTGCAGGAGGAGAACGTCAGCGAGATGGACCTCTTCCTCGCCCTGACCAGCGACGACGAGGACAACATCCTCTCGGCCATGCTGGCCAAGCGCCTGGGCGCACGGCGCGTGATGTCGCTGATCAACCGCCGCGCCTACGCCGACATGATGCAGGGCTCGACCATCGACATCGCCATCTCCCCGGCACAGACCGTGATCGGCGAGCTGCTCACCCACATCCGCCGCGGCGACGTGGTGGCCGTGCACAGCCTGCGCCGCGGCGCGGCCGAGGCGCTGGAAGGCATCGCGCGCGGCGACGTCAAGACCTCGCGCCTGGTGGGCCGGCGCGTCGAGGAGATCAAGCTGCCCGAGGGCGCGCGCATCGGCGTCATCGTGCGCGGCGCGGGCCGCAAGTCCGAAGTGCTGATGCCGCACCACGACACCCTGATCGAGGACGGCGACCACATCGTGATCTTCATTCCGAACAAGCGCCTGGTGCGCGAGGTGGAGCGCCTGTTCCAGGTCAGCGCCACCTTCTTCGGCTGACGGGGGCGCCATGTTTCTGCCTGTGCTGGCGCTGCTCGCGCGCATCCTCATGGCCTTCTCGCTGGCCTTCCTCGTGCCCCTGGCCTGGGCCTGGGCCGAGGACGCGCCCACGCTGCGCAACGTCTGGGCCGCCAGCGGCGCGCTCACCCTGGTCTGCGGCTGGCTGCTGTGGCTGGCCACGCGGCGGCACCGGCGCGAACTGCAGGCGCGCGACGGCTTCCTGCTCGTCAACCTGGTCTGGGTGGTGCTGACCGCCTACTCGGCGCTGCCGCTGTACCACACCGTGCCCGGCATCGGCTGGAGCCACGCCTACTTCGAGGCCATGAGCGCGCTCACCGCCACCGGCTCCACGGCGCTGCAGGGCCTGGACGCGCTGCCGGTCTCAGTCAACGTCTGGCGCTGCTTCTTGCAGCTCATCGGCGGGCTGGGCATCATGCTGCTGGTGGTGGCCATTCTGCCGCTGCTGGGCCTGGGCGGCGTGCAGCTCTACAAGGCCGAGACCCCGGGCCCGATGAAGGACACGCGCTTCACCCCGCGCATCGCCGAGACCGCACGCGGCCTGTGGACGGTGTACTTCGTGTTCTCCGCGGCCTGCCTGCTGGCCTACCGCTGGGCCGGCATGAGCTGGGCCGACGCCTTCATGCACATGTGCTCGACCATGGGCCTGGGCGGCTTCTCCTCGCACGACGCCAGCTTCGGCCACTGGAATTCACCGCTGATCGAGGGCGTGGCCGTGTTCTTCATGACGCTGTCGGGCATCAGCTTTCTGCGCTACTTCGTCGTGATCCGCTCGCGCAGCCTGCGCCCCGTCACAACCGACCGCGAGATCCGCACCTACGTCATCGTGCTGCTGGCCTCCATCGCCGGGCTCACGCTCCTGCTGCTGGTGCACCGCACCTACCCCGACTGGGAGACCGCGCTGCGCACCAGCGCCTTCCACGTGGTCTCGCTGGCCACCACCACGGGCTATGCCGCCACCGACTACGCGCAGTGGCCCGTGGCCGCGCCCGTGCTGCTGCTCTTCCTGGGCTGCTTCGTCTCCTGCGCCGGCTCCACCGGCGGCGGCATCAAGATGGTGCGCATGGTGCTGCTGATCAAGCAGGCGCGGCGCGAGCTCGTGCGCATCATCCATCCGCACGTGGTCAACCCGGTGACGCTGGGCGGGCGCAGCGTCCCGCCGGCCGTGATGGCCTCGGTGCTGGGCTACATGCTGATCTACGGCGCCGCCACCATGGGCCTGACCTTCCTGCTGCTGCTCAGCGGGCTGGACATCGTCACCGCCTTCTCGGCCGTGGTGGCCACGGTCAACAACATCGGCCCGGGCCTGGGCGAGGTCGGGCCGGCCGGCAACTTCGGCGGGCTGCAGCCCTTCCAGCTCTGGGTGCTGTCCTTCGCCATGCTGCTGGGCCGCCTGGAGCTGCTCAGCGTGCTGGTGCTGTTCACCGCGGGCTTCTGGCGCAAGTGAGCCGCGCGGCGCCGGGCGGTGGCGGGCCTGCCCCACAATAGCGCCATGCTCCCGTCCCGCGCCCCGCACGCCGGCACACCGCCGCAAGCCCCCTCCGCCCTGGCTCCGTTGCGCCTGCCCGTGTTCCGCATGCTGTGGGCCACCTGGCTGACCGCCAACGTCTGCATGTGGATGAACGACGTGGCCGCGGCGTGGATGATGACCTCGCTCACCACCACCCCGATCTGGGTGGCCCTGGTGCAGACCGCCTCCACCCTGCCCGTCTTCCTGCTGGGCCTGCCCAGCGGCGCCATGGCCGACATCCTGGACCGGCGGCGCTACTTCATCATGACCCAGGTCTGGGTGGCCAGCGTGGCCCTGCTGATGTGCGTGACCATCCTCGCGGGCTGGATGTCGC
>JAYNNS010000017.1:4497-11154 GCA_038112835.1 Curvibacter sp.
ACCCTCGACCGGATCGTCCGGCTCGGCTCCGATCTGACCTTCGCCAACGGCATCGGCCTGGCCATGCGCTGGCCCGTGTTCGCCGCCATCGTGCCCGAGCTCGTGCCGCGCGCCCAGCTGCCCGCGGCGCTGGCGCTTAACGGCGCGGCCATGAACGGCTCGCGCATCATCGGGCCACTGGTGGCCGGCGCGCTGATCGCCAGCGCCGGCACCCTCTACGTCTTCCTGCTCAACGCCGTGCTCTCCATCGCCGCGGCCTTCACCATCGCGCGCTGGCGCCGCGAAACCCCGCCCAATCCCCTGGGCCGTGAAAACCTCTTCAGCGCCATGCGTGTCGGCCTGCAGTACGTCGTGCACTCGGTGCGCCTGCGTGTGGTGCTCATGCGCATCGCCCTGTTCTACAGCCACTGCACCGCCGTCCTGGCCCTGCTGCCGCTGATCGCCAAGGGCCTGCCCGGCGGCGGCGCCGGCACCTTCACCCTGCTGCTGGCCGCCATGGGCCTGGGCGCCGTGCTGGCCGTGCTCGTGCTGCCGCGCATGCGCCAGGCCATGAGCCTGGACCAGCGCGTGCTCTTCGGCACCACGCTGCAGGCCGCGTCCATGGCCGTCATGGCTTTCGCCCCCAACGTCTGGGTGGCCGTGCCCACCATGTTCCTGGGCGGCGTGGCCTGGATCACGGTGGCCAACTCGCTCAGCGTCTCGGCCCAGATGACCCTGCCCAACTGGGTGCGCGCGCGCGGCATGTCGCTCTACCAGATGGCCCTCATGGGCTCGGGAGCCCTGGGCGCGGCACTCTGGGGCCAGGTCGCCACCTGGAGCAGCGTGCAGACCAGCCTGCTGATCGCCGCCGTATCGGCCATAGTCACCCTGCTGCTGGCGCACCAGATGGTGCAGCGCACCCTGCAGGGCCGCGCCGAGGAGGAGGACCTGACGCCCAGCCACGAGCTGGCCCTGCCCGTGATGGCCGAGCCCCCTGCCACCGGCCAGGTGCTCGTGACCATCGAATACCACATCGATCCGGCGCAGGAGCCGGCCTTCCGCGAGGTGATGCAGGAATACCGGCGCAGCCGCCTGCGCCGGGGTGCGCTCAAGTGGGAGCTGATCCACGACCTGGGCCAGCCCGGCGTCTTCGTCGAGCACATCCTCGACGAATCCTGGACCGACCATCTGCGCCGCATCTCGCGCATGACGGCCGACGACGCCGAACTGCGCCGGCGCGCCCGCGCCTTCCACCTCGGTGACGGTCAACCCACGGTGCGCCGCTTCGTGGTGGACGGCACCGAACGCGGCTGAGCCTGCCCGTATGACCGAGCTGCTGCCCATGCTCCTCGTCTGCGCCGTCGGCCTGGGCGCGGGCGTGCTCGGCGGCGTGATCGGCTTCGGCACCACCATCCTGCTGATGCCGCCGCTGGTCTATTTCTACGGCCCCATGACCGCCGTGCCCGTGATCGCCCTGGTGGCCATCGTGGCCAACCTCGCGCGCGTGGCGCTGTGGTGGCGCAGCATCGAGTGGAAGCTCTGTGCTGTCTACGCCGCCACCAGCGTGCCCGCCGTGGTGCTGGGCGCCCACACCCTGGTGCAGTTCAACGCGCGCCTGATCGAGCTCATCCTGGGCGGCTTCCTGCTGCTCATGATCCCGGTGCGGCGCCGGCTGCGGCGCATGGACTGGAAACCCCATCTGGGGCACATGGCGCTGGTGGGCGCGGCCATCGGCTATCTCACGGGCATCGTGGCCTCCACGGGCGCCATCAACACGCCCTTCTTCCTGGCCTACGGCCTGGTCAAGGGCGCCTACATCGGCACCGAGGCCGCGAGCTCGCTCGCCGTCTTCCTGGCCAAGGGCGCGGCCTTCCACCAGCTCGGCGTGATCGACGCGCGCGCCATCGGGCAGGGCCTGCTCATCGGCGCCTTCGTGTTCGCCGGCTCCACGCTGTCGCGGCGCATCGTGCTGCACCTGCCCGAGCATCGCTTCCTGCAGCTCATGGAAGCCGTGATGGCGGTCTCGGGCCTGTCCATCCTCTGGATGGCCTGGCCGGCCTGAGGTCTCAGGCCCGCGCCGCGTGCAGGCGCTCGGCAATCACCTTCGGGATGGGCGCCACCTTGCGCGTGACACGGTCGATGAAGACCACGCCGGTCTTGCCGCGTGCGACTTCGCGGCTCTGGCTCTTCTCGGTCATGCGGAAGACCAGGTCGAAGCCGTACTTGTTGAAGTCCGCCGGCACCATCTCCACGCGCAGCGTCTCGCCGTGGAAGGCCTCGGACTTGTATGCGCCACCATGTCGCCGACCACGGTCGCCACGCCTTCCACATCGGCCTCGGCATAGCCCAGCGACTGGAAGAAGCGCAGCCGCGCCTCGGACACCAGGCTCAGCAGCTGCGCGTTGTCCAGGTGCCCGCCCTGGTTGACGTGGCTCACGTACACCTGCAGCTCGGTGGCGAAGCTGAAGGTCGCCGGCAGCTCGAAGACGATGCGCGCCATGTCAGAGGAAGGCGAACTTCAGCACGAAGATCACCGCGATCACCGCCACCATGGGCGGCAGCTCCCGGGTGCGGCCGGCCAGGATCTTGATCGCCGCGTAGGAGATGAAGCCGAAGGCGATGCCGTGCGCGATGGAAAAGGTGAAGGGCATGGTGATGGCCGTGACCACGGCGGGCGCGGCCTCGGTCAGGTCGTCCCAGGCGATCTCGGCCAGGCCCTTGAGCATGAGCACGGCCACATAGCAGAGCGCGGGCGCCGTGGCATAGGCGGGCACGGTGCCGGCCAGCGGCGCGAAGATGATGGCGGCCAGGAAGAGCACGGCCACGGTCACGGCGGTCAGGCCCGTGCGCCCGCCCACGGCGGTGCCGGCGGCGGACTCGATGTAGGCCGTGGTGGACGAGGTGCCGAGGGCCGCGCCGGCCGCGATGGCGGTGGAGTCGGCCAGCAGCGCCTTCTTCAGGCGCGGCAGCTTGCCGTCCTGGTCGAGCAGGCCGGCGCGGTGCGCCACGCCGATCAGCGTGCCCGAGGCGTCGAACAGCTCGACGAGGAAGAAGGTCAGGATCACGGTCAGCAGGCCCATGTTGAGCGCACCGGCCAGGTCCATCTGCAGGAAGGTGGGCGCGAGCGAGGGCGGCGCGGCCACGATGCCGCCAAAGGGCGTCAGGCCCATGAGCACGGCCACCACGGTGACGGCCAGGATGCCGATGATGATGGCGCCCGGCACCTTGCGCTGCTCCAGCGCCACGATGATGAAGAAGCCGATCACGGCCAGCACCGGCCCGGGCTGGTGCAGGTCACCCAGTGTCACGAAGGTGGCCGGGTGCGCGGCGATCAGGCCTGCATTCTTGAGGCCGATGATGGCGAGGAAGAGGCCGATGCCCGCCGAGATGGCGAACTTGAGCGAACGGGGGATGGCGTTGACGATGGCCTCGCGCAGCTTGAACAGGCTGATGAGGATGAACAGGAGGCCCGAGATGAACACCGCGCCCAGCGCCTGCTGCCAGGTGAAGCCCATGCCCTGCACCACGGCGAAGGCGAAGTAGGCGTTGAGCCCCATGCCCGGCGCCAGCGCGATGGGATAGTTGGCGTACAGGCCCATGATGGCCGAGCCCAGGGCGGCGGCCAGGCAGGTGGCCACGAAGACCGCGTCCTTGGGCATGCCGGCGGCGGCCAGGATGTCCGGGTTCACGAAGATGATGTAGGCCATGGTCAGGAAGGTCGTCAGGCCGGCCAGCAGCTCGGTCTTGACGGTGGTGCCATGGGCGGACAGTTGGAAGGTGCGTTCCAGCATGGGGGGGCTCCGTGGGGATGAGGCCCGGATTCTACGCAGCCGCCATCCGCGCATCCGGACTGCGAAGCACGGCATCCGGCCCGCGGTCCGCCCCGGATGCCGGCCCGCTTGCGCCACGCCCGGGTGCCGGTGAGAATGGGCCATGCAGAGCAAGACCTTCACCAGCGGCCGCATCCGCCGCGCGGACTACGACGAGAAAACCCAGCAGCTGGACCTGCACTGGGACAGCCAGACCGTCATGGCCTACAAGCAGGTCCCGCAGGAGGTGTTTCGCCGCCTGTGCAGCGCGCCCAACCCGACGACGTATTGGGAAGACCGGATTGCGGAGGAGTATCCGAAGGGGATCCCGATGGGCAAGGCTGCAGGCGCCGACGATGCGGCGCAGAAGTTGCGGGATTTGTGGGGCGGCGGCGACTGAAGCCGCCCCCTGGCGAGAGCACGGGTCTCAGCGCCCGCTCGCGCACTCCAGCTCGAACAGGGGCACCTCCGCCTGGCGGCTGAGCCAGACACCGCCACCCAGTTCGGTGAAACCTTCCAGCAGACCGCGCCGGTAGAGCTGGGCGCGGTGGCGGAACAGGCGCGGGTCGGTCAGCGTGTCGTCAAGGATGTCGCGCTCGTAGTCCTCGCGTGTCACGGCCTCCAGGTAAAGCGCACCCCGGCACAGCGGGGCGAGATTGTGCAGCGCCAGCTTGAGATCGGCGGCGCTCAGGTAGGGCAACACCCCCTGGCAGATCACCAGGTCGCAGGGCTCGGCGCTGCGGTAGTCCACCACCGAGCCACGCTCCCAGCCATAGCGCGTGCAGAGGTATTCGCTGTACTCCACGCCGTGGTACGTCGCCTCCGGAAAATGCCGCGCGACGATCTCGCGCCACAAGCCGATGCCGCAGCCCATATCCAGCACCCGTCGCACCGGTACCCGCAGGTACTTGAGGTAGCTGCACACAAAGGTGCCCAGCCGCTCCAGATGGCCCGGGTCCACCACGCGGGTCTTCTTGTCGAAGTAGTAGCGCTGGTAATACGCCTCGTCGAACCACTGGTCACTGGCTGATTGCACGGTTGTCCTTTTCGCTGCGGCCTCCCGGCACGGAGGGCCAGTGCCGAGTATGGCGCAGGACGCCTGCAGGCTGGTGGGCAGCGGAGCACGTCACGCAGGCAGGCCGTGCTTGGCCCTGGGAGCGGGCCGGCCGCAGGCGCGTGAGCTCGCTCCTTCACGCAGGCTGGGTCGCACTCAGGGCTTCCAGCGCTCGCCCGACGTCCGTTTCCACCTTGAACGCCAGCACCGTATCGGCCCGCGTGCGCCCCCGGTTCACCGCCACCACCGGCTTGCCCGCCGCCACCGATTCCTCCACAAAGCGGTAGCCCGAGTACACCATCAGCGAGGACCCGGCCACGAGCACGGCATCGGCCTGCGCCAGCGCCTCCCGCACCGCCGCCACACGTTCGCGCGGCACGCTCTCGCCGAAGAACACCACGTCGGGCTTGAGCAGGCCGCCGCAGGCCGGGCAATCGGGCACCTCGAAGGCCGCGAAGTCCCGCCCCTCCAGATCGGCATCGCCATCGGCCAGACTGCGCGCATCGAGCGCCAGCCAGTCCGGGTTGCGCGCCATCAACTCCTGCTGCAGCACGCGGCGCGGGGTGCGCGCGCCGCAGCCCAGGCAGCAGACGGTGTCGATGCGGCCGTGCAGGTCCACCACGGCCTGGCTGCCCGCGGCCTGGTGCAGGCCGTCGACGTTCTGCGTGACCAGCAGCTTGATACGACCCGCGCGCTCCAGCTGCGCCAGCGCGTGGTGCGCGGCCGTGGGTTGCGCATGGGCCATGGTGCGCCAGCCCAGCATGCTGCGGGCCCAGTAGCGCTTGCGCGCCACCGGGTCACCGGTGAAGACCTGGTAGCGCATGGGCTCGCGCTGTTTCCAGGCGCCGTTCTCGTCGCGGTAGTCGGGGATGCCGGCGGCGGTGCTACAGCCGGCGCCGGTGATGACGAGCAGGCGCGGATGCCTGTGCACGAAGTCGATCAGGGGCTGCAGACCATCCATGCGCGGATTGTGCGGGTTCGGCATGGCAGATGCAGGCCGAGGGACATGCCAAAAAAACGGCGCCCGCAGGCGCCGTCCGTCTCCTCGGCTCCTTGTTCTCGATCAGGCGGCGGCCTTGACCTTGAGGCGCCAGGCGTGCAGCAGCGGCTCGGTGTAGCCGCTGGGCTGCTCCAGGCCCTTGAAGACCAGGTCGGTGGCGGCCTTGTAGGCCATGGAGGTGTCGAAGTTGCCCGCCATCTTCTTGTACAGCGGGTCACCGGCGTTCTGCTGGTCCACCACAGCGGCCATGCGCTCGAAGGCGGCGCGCACCTGGGCTTCGGTGACGATGCCGTGCAGCAGCCAGTTGGCGATGTGCTGGCTGCTGATGCGCAGCGTGGCGCGGTCTTCCATCAGGCCCACGTTGTGGATGTCGGGCACCTTGGAGCAGCCCACGCCCTGGTCGATCCAGCGCACCACATAGCCCAGGATGCCCTGGCAGTTGTTCTCGATCTCCTGCGTGATCTCTTCGGCGCTCCAGTTGGGCTTCTCGGCCACGGGCACGGTCAGCAGGCCGGTGAGCAGCTTCTCTTCCAGCGCCTTGAAGTTCTTCGCCGTGGCCTGCTGCTCCAGCTCGTCCTGGATGGCGGCCACATTGACCTGGTGGTAGTGCAGGGCATGCAGCGTGGCGGC
The DNA here is from genome assembly GCA_038112835.1 of Curvibacter sp. Classification (GTDB taxonomy): domain Bacteria; phylum Pseudomonadota; class Gammaproteobacteria; order Burkholderiales; family Burkholderiaceae_C; genus Hylemonella. The sequence continues at coordinate 10,970 of JAYNNS010000017.1, forward strand.
GGTGGGCGAAGGCACCCAGGCGGTGTTGGCGCCGGCCTGCGGGTGCACGATCTTCTGCTTGAGCATGGCGGCCATGAGGTCGGGCATGGCCCACATGCCCTTGCCGATCTGGGCGCGGCCCTTGAGGCCGCAGGCCAGGCCTTCGAGCACATTGCTCTGCTCGTAGGCAGCGATCCACTCGGTAC
>JAYNNS010000017.1:11164-17873 GCA_038112835.1 Curvibacter sp.
TCCACGTTGTTGTTCTCGTAAGCGCCGATCCAGGAGGCGGCCTTCATGTCGCCCTTGCGGATCATCGGGCCCGCTTCCATGGAGGTGTGCATCTCGTCGCCGGTGCGGTCCAGGAAGCCGGTGTTGATGAAGGCCACGCGGCTCTTGGCGGCGGCGATGCAGGCCTTGAGGTTGACGCTCGTGCGGCGCTCCTCGTCCATGATGCCGAGCTTGATGGTGTTGTCGGCCAGGCCCAGCAGCTTTTCCACACGGGCGTAGAGCTCGGAAGCGAAGGCCACTTCGGCCGGACCGTGCATCTTGGGCTTGACGATGTAGATGGAGCCGGTGCGCGAGTTGCGGATGCCGTTGGCGGTCAGGCCCTTGAGGTCGTGCACGGCGATGGCCGAGGTGATGACCGCGTCCATGATGCCTTCATGGATCTCGCTGCCGTCGCCGTAGAGAATGGCCGGGTTGGTCATCAGGTGGCCGACGTTGCGGATGAAGAGCAGGGAGCGGCCGTGCAGCTTGATCTCTTCGCCGTTGGCGCCCTTGTAGACGCGGTCGGCGTTGAGGCGGCGCGTGAAGGTCTTGCCGCCCTTGGCCACTTCCTCGGTCAGCGTACCCTTGAGGATGCCCAGCCAGTTGTCGTAGGCCAGCACCTTGTCGTCGGCGTCGACCACGGCCACGGAGTCTTCGAGGTCCAGGATGGTCGAGAGCGCGGCTTCGATCAGCAGGTCGCTCACGCCGGCGGCGTCGCTGCGGCCGATGGGCGTGCTGCGGTCGATCTGGATCTCGATGTGGATGCCGTGGTTGCGGATCAGGATGGCCGAGGGCGCGGCGGCGCTGCCCTGGTAGCCGATGAACTTGTTGCCGTCGGCCAGCGTGGCCTTGCTGCCGTCCTTGAGCGTGACCACGAGCTTGCCGCCTTCGACGGCGTAGCCGGTGGAGTCCAGGTGCGAGCCCTTGCGCAGGGCGGCCACGCGGTCCAGCACGTGGCGCGCGTATTCGATGACCTTGGCGCCGCGCACGGGGTTGTAGCCCTTGCCGTCCGGGCCGACCTTGGTGGCGCCGCCGTCTTCGGGCAGGGCGTCGGTGCCGTAGAGCGCGTCGTACAGCGAGCCCCAGCGCGCATTGGCGGCGTTGAGCGCGTAGCGCGCGTTCAGGATGGGCACCACGAGCTGCGGGCCGGCCTGCACGGCGAGTTCGGCGTCCACATTGGCGGTGTCGCAGGCCACCTGCTCGGGCACGGGGGCCAGATAGCCCACCTGCTCCAGGAAGGCGCGGTAGGCCTTCATGTTCCGGATCGGGCCGGGGTGGGCCTTGTGCCAGGCGTCCATCTCGGCCTGCAGGCGGTCACGCTCTTTGAGCAGGGCGGCGTTCTTGGGGCCCAGGTCATGGGCCAGGGCATCGAAGCCGGCCCAGAAGTCGGCGCTCTGGATGCCGGTGCCCGGCAGCACCTTGTCTTCGATGAAGCGGTACAGATTGGTGGCGACTTGCAGCCGGTGGGCCTGGGTGCGTTGCGTCATGGTCTTACTCCTCCAAGTTTTGAAAACGGATCAGGCGGTGGCCGGAAAAAAATCCAGCACGTCCCTGAGCGTGCTGCCCGTGCGCGTGGGCTGGGTTCCCAGCTCCTCGAAGGGCAGCGCGTAGCGGTTGACCCACAGGGTCTGGTAGCCGTACCAGGTGGCGGCCAAAGCGTCCCAGCTGTTGCTGCTGACGAAGGCGATCTGCGCGGCGCGCAGGCCCGTCGCCTGCTCGCCGAGCGCATAGGCCTCGGGGTGGGTCTTGTACTTGCGCACGGCGTCCACGCTGATCACGTGGTCCAGCAGGCCGTCCAGGCCCGCGCTGCGCACGGCGATGCCCAGCATCTCGGGGTCGCCGTTGGACAGGATGCCGGTGGCGATCCCGCGGGCCTTGAGGGCCTGCAGCACCTGCTTGTTCTCGGGGAAGGCGCTCAGGTGCCGGTACTGGTTCATGAGCTGGAGCTCGGCCTCGGGCGTGAGCGTGAGCTTGAGGCGCTTGCAGGCGTAGCGCAGACCCGCGAGGGTGAGCTGCCAGAAGGGCTGGTAGTGCGTGCCGTGGTTGCTGGTGGTGACCAGGCGCGTGTATTCGATCTGCTTGTCGCGCCAGAGCTGGCCCAGGGCCTGGCCCTGGCCGGGGAACAATTGCTCCGCCACCAGGCCGACGCTGTAGACGTCGAACAGGGTGCCGTAAGCGTCAAACAGCACGGCCTGGGGCGGCTGTTTGGGCGCTGGCATGGCGCTGGCGCGAGGTTTTTCCATGACTGAACTTTATTTGATACTTTCTCAAGCATTAATACAAAAATAATGCCTAAATTGAAAACAAAAAGTATCTAATCCATTTTCCTGATGCCATAGGCATAATCTGGGGCTCCAGGCGGCGCGGGCGGCGATCCGCCGTCTTTTGCAGCCATCTGCGGCCCAAACGCCGCCATCCCCATGTCCATGCCCTTTGATCTGGTCGACCTGCGCCTCATGGTGCGCATCGCCGAAGCCGACAGCCTGACCAAAGGCGCCGAGGCGGCCCATATGTCGGCCCCGGCCGCGAGCACCCGCATCAAGAATCTGGAGGAGAGCCTGGGCGTGCAGCTGCTGCACCGCAGCTCCCAGGGCGTGACGCTGACGCCACCGGGCCAGGCCCTGGTGCACCACGCCCGCCTGGTGCTGGGCCAGCTCGAGCACCTGCGCGCCGACCTGCGCGAGTACGCGCGCGGCATCCGCGGCCATCTGCGCGTGCATGCCAACACCACGGCCCTGGGCGAGTTCCTGCCGCCGGTGCTGCGCCGCTACCTGCTCGACCACCCGGACGTGAACGTGGACCTGCAGGAGCGCCTGAGCCACGACATCGTGCGCGCGGTCTCCGAGGGGCAGACGGACATCGGCATCGTGGCCGGCCTGGTACGCACCGAGAACCTGCAGGTGCTGCCCTACCGGCGCGACCGCCTGGTGCTCGTGCTGCCGCGCGGCCATGCGCTGGCCGGCAGCCCGAGCATCGCCTTTGCCGACACGCTGGACTGCGACCACGTGGGCCTGGCCGAGAGCAGCGCGATCCGCGCCTTCCTGCAACAGCTCTGCGAAGGCCTGCACCGGCCCATGCGCCAGCGCATCCAGGTCAGCAATTTCGAGGCGGCCTGCCGCATGGTGGAGGCCGCGGTGGGCGTGGCCATCCTGCCGGGCTCGGCGGCGCACCGGCATGCGCAGACCATGGGCATTGCCATCGTTCCCCTGGCCGATCCCTGGGCCGAACGTGCCATGCAGATCGTGGTCCGCAGCCTGGACGCGCTGCCCGCCTATGCGCGCGAACTCGTGGACCTGCTGGTGGAGGATGCGCGGCAGGCCGGCGCGCCCTGACACGCGGCTGAGCGAGAATCCGGGCCTTGCCCACGCTGGAAGCCCCATGGACCTGCCCTCGCACCAACTGAGCATGACCGTGCTCATGACCCCCGACACCGCCAACTTCTCCGGCAAGGTGCATGGGGGCACCATCCTCAAGCTGCTCGACCAGGTGGCCTATGCCTGCGCCAGCCGCTACGCCGGGCGCTATGTGGTGACCCTGAGCGTGGACCAGGTGATGTTTCGCCTGCCCATCCAGGTGGGCGAGCTCGTGACCTTCCTGGCTTCGGTCAACCACACCGGAACCTCCTCGATGGAGATCGGCATCAAGGTGATTGCCGAGGACATCCGGACCAAGGCCGTACGCCACGTCAACAGCTGCTTCTTCACCATGATCGCGGTGGACGACGAGGGCAGGCCCACGCCCGTGCCGCCCTGGCTACCGACCACGCCGGAGGAGCAGCGCCGCCATGCCGCCGCCGTGCTGCGCCGGACCATGCGGCGCGAGATGGAGCAGAAGTTCGCCGCCACGCGCGCCAACGGCTGAGGCGCGGCACGGGCGCCAACGCCTGGTTACGGTTGATACGGAAAACGGATTGCCGTGGCGCTGCGGCGTCCGGACAATCACCAGCCTTGTCTTTCCGGCAACCCGCCTGTCCAGACCATGCTCCGCTTCAAGATCTCGCTGCTGGCCGCCTTTGTGTTCTTCACCCTGCTGGGTATGGCCGCGCCCAGCCTCAAGGCCCTGCTCATCGGCATGGCGGCCCTGATCGTGTCCCTGCTGATCGCCCTGGCCAACTTCGTGCGGGCCGAGCACCGGGCCGAGCGCGAGCTGCCCTCCATGCTCTGAATTCCGTCGCGCCCATGAAAAAACGCCGGGCAAGCCCGGCGTTTTCCTTGGGGGACGTGCCCGCTCAGTCGGCGAACTGGCCGGCGGCGCGGATGGCCTTGCCCCACTTGTCGACCTCGGCCGTCAGCCAGGCGCGCTGGCCGTCGGGGGTCTGGCGCGAAGCCGGCGGGATTTCGCCGCCGAGGTCGGCCATGCGCTGCACGAAGGCCGGATCCTTGAGCGCCTCACGCAGCGCGTCACCGAACTTCTGCAGCACGGGCGCGGGCGTGCCCTTGGGCGCATAGACGCCGTGCCAGACGATGACCTCGAAGTCCTTCATGCCGCCTTCGTCCAGCGTGGGCGCCTCGGGCAGGGCCTTGATGCGCTGCTTGGTCGTCACGCCGTAGAGCTTGACGGTGCCGGCCTTGATATGGGGCACGGTGTTGGTGGTCTGGTCGCAGAGGATGTCCACCTGGCTGCCCAGCAGGGCGTTGAGGGCCGGGCCCGTGCCCTGGAAGGGCACAGTGGTGAGCGTCACGCCCAGGGCCTGCTGGTACAGCGTGCCGCACAGGTGCGAGACCGCGCCCAGACCGGCGTTGGCCAGGTTGATCTTGGCGGCATTGGCCCTGACGTAGGCGTTGAGCTCGGCCAGGTTCTTGGCGGCCATGTCCTTGCGCGCGAGCAGGGTCATGGGCACGTCCACGACGTTGCCCACGTGCTCGAAGTCGGTCACGGGGTTGTAAGCCAGCTTGCGGTAGAGCGCGGGCGCGGTGGCCATGCCGTTGTGATGGATCAGGAAGGTGTAGCCGTCGGCCGGGGCCTTCATCACGAAGCCGGCGGCGATGGTGCCGCCCGCGCCGGTCTTGTTCTCGACCACCACGCTCTGCCCCAGGGACTTGGCCATGGTGGCGGCCAGCGTGCGCGCGACGATGTCGGTGGGACCACCGGCGGCGAAGGGAACGACCAGGGAGATGGGCTTGGCCGGATAGGCCTGGGCCAGGGCGGCGGAGCTGCCCAGGGCCAGGGTGGCGGCCACGGCGGCGGCGGAGAAAATTCTGCGGTTCAGGTTCATGGAATGTCGTCCTCTTGTGGGGGGTGCGAAGGGGGTCTCCCTGTTTTCTTTCTTTGCCGTAATCGTCGTCGAGACGCGCCCGGTGGGCAAGCCGGGTCATCCCTAAGGTCCACGGGCTCTGGGGTTATACAGCACCGCCGGGCAGCAGACGGCCCACCCGGGCCTGGTCTGCCATGGCCCACAGGCACTGCATGGCCGCGCGCATCTCGGCCTCGGTCGCGCCACCGTGGTAGAGGGCCAGGCGCAGGGCCTTGTCCTCGAGCTCGGGGCGTGTGAGCGTGTTGCCCGGGTCGCCCTTGGGCTCGTCCACGCGGCCGTGCAGCACGCGGCCATCCGTAGTTTCCACAAGCACCTTGCCGATCCAGCGCGCGGGATAGGCGCCGTCGACCTCGGGGTCGAGCTCCATCACGACCTTGTCGCGGAAGGCCGCCACGTCGATGGCCTTGAAACTGGCGTCGAATTCGCTCAGGCCCGCACGGCCGAGCACGGCCACCAGGCCCAGCACCGTGCCCATGCTGAACTTGCTCTGGTGCACGGTCTGCGGATCGGTCACGGGACCGAGCACGTCGATCGCGCCCTGGTGCACGAGGGCCGTGACGCGCTTCACATCGGACGCCTTGAGTCCGTGCTGCTGCAGCACCTGCTGCAGCGCGTCGGCCGCCGGATGGGTGTGGCGGCAGGAGGCATGGAACTTGAACGAGGTCTCGGCCGTGGCCCAGCGCGTGCCCAGGCCATCGGTGAGTCGGGTGATGTCCGCGTCACTCGACATACCCGCGGCCAAGCCCTGCGGGCCTTCGAGGATGCGACGTGCGCCGGTGAAGCCCTGCTGCGCCAGATAGGCCGCGGTCAGGCCCGCGCCGGCCGCGTGCGCGGTGTGCAGCTGCTTGGAGTCGGCCGCGTCGCGCAGGAATTCCCAGAGGCCGGCCGATTGCGTGCCGGCCGAGCCGAAGGCATGCAGCATCTGCTCGGGGTCGAGCCGCAGCAGATGACCCACGGCCGCGGCGGCGGCCAGCGTGCCCGCCGTGCCGGTGGTGTGGAAGACCTTGTAGTGCGAGCGGCCGAGGAATTCGCCCACGCGGATGCCGACCTCGTAGCCGACCACGCAGGCTGTGAGCAGTTCGCGGCCGCTGCGCCCCAGGGCCTGCGCCACGGCGAGCGCGGGCGGGAACACCACGGTGGCCGGGTGGAAGACCGAGCCGTTGTGCACATCGTCCTGCTCGGCCACGTGCGAGGCTGCGGCATTGGCCATGGCGGCCAGCAGGGGGCTGCTGGTCTTGCGATGGATCAGGATCTCGCTCGGGCCGTCCTGCGGGCCCATGCTCTCGGCGAAGGCGGCGAGGATCTCGACCGCGCGCGCATTCTTGCCCGCGAGGCAGGAGCCGAACCAGTCGAGCAGCAGGTCTTCGGTGCGGCGGATGACGGGTGCGGGGATGGCTTCGAACTTCAGCGTGGCGGCGAAGGCGGCCAGGGCTTGCG
>JAYNNS010000018.1:0-4141 GCA_038112835.1 Curvibacter sp.
CCGCCACGGCCCTGTCCCTGCGCCTGGCGCGGGCCTTCGACCGCGTCGGCGACGCGCACGAACAGCTCATGGCGCGTCTGCTCACGCCGGTGGCCAAATTCTGGATCTGCAAGCGTGGTGCCGGCTTCGCCCAGGAGGCCATGGAGTGCCTGGGCGGCAACGGCTACGTGGAAGAGGGCGGCCAGGGCGTGATGGCGCGCATCTACCGCGAGATGCCTGTGAACTCCATCTGGGAAGGTGCGGGCAACATCATGGCCCTGGACCTGTTGCGTGTCCTGCGCAAAGGCGACGTGGCAGGCGCCCTGGTCCATGAACTCGAGCCGGCGCGCGGACTGCATCCTGCATTGGACCGGCTGATGCGCAGCCTGCCCCTGCGCATCGAGGCCATGGCCAGCGAGACCGAGGCGCGCCGGCTGGTGCAGGACGTGGCCCTGGCCGTGCAGGGCGCGCTGCTGGCGCAGAGCGCGCCGCCGGCGGTGTGCGCGGCTTTCTGCAATTCGCGCCTGGGCGGTGACTGGGGCCAGACCTATGGCAGCCTGGGGAGCGGGGCCGCTTTTCAGGCCATCCTCGACCGTGCACTGCCGCACTGAGAGATATCAACATTACCAAGACGGAGACACAAGCAGATGATCAAGGATTTCCAGGGCAAGACCGCCGTGCTGACCGGTGCCGGCTCAGGCTTCGGCCTCGAGTGCGCGCGCATCGGGGCGCGCCTGGGCATGAAGCTGGTGCTGGCCGATGTGCAGCAGGATGCGCTGGACCGGGCCGCGGCCGAGCTGAAGGCTGCCGGTGCCGAGGTGCTGGCCCAGCAGGTGGATGTCTCCGATGCGGCGCAGATGGAGCATCTGGCCCAGCGCGTGCAAAGCCATTTCGGCGCCCCGCATCTGGTCTTCAACAACGCGGGAGTGGGCTCAGGGGGGCTGGTCTGGGAGAGCACGGTGCAGGACTGGCGCTGGGTGCTGGGTGTCAATCTCTGGGGCGTGATCCATGGCGTGCGACTGTTCACGCCCATGATGCTGGAGGCGGCGCGCCAGGACCCGGCCTACCGTGGCCACATCGTCAACACCGCCAGCATGGCCGGCCTGCTGAATCCGCCGAACATGGGCGTCTACAACGTCAGCAAGCATGCGGTGGTCTCCTTGAGCGAGACGCTCTACCAGGATCTGTCCCTGGTGACGGACCAGGTCGGTGCCTCGGTGCTGTGCCCTTTCTTCGTGCCCACCGGCATCCAGCACAGCGAACGCAACCGGCCGGGCGAACTGGCGGCCGCCAGGCCCACGCGCAGCCAGCTCATCGGTCAGGCCATGACGGACAAGGCGGTGAGCTCGGGCAAGGTCACGGCCGCCGAGGTGGCGCAGCTCGTCTTTGATGCCGTGGCGGCTGGACAGTTCTACATCTACAGCCATCCCAAGGCGATTGCCTCGGTGCAGACCCGGCTGGAGGACGTGATGCTGGCACGCAACCCCACCGATCCCTTCGCCCACAAGCCCGAGCTGGGGCAGGAGTTGCGCAAGTCCCTGCGCGCGTCCGGCTGAAACCGCCCTAGTGGATCTTGGGCGGCGCGGGCTTGTCGCCGTCCATCAGCAGGTCGAGCTGGGCCAGCGGATTGTTCTGCCGGTCCAGCGCGTCCACGAACTGCATGAGTTCGACGTCCTTGATGAAGCCTGCGGCTGAAGGCACCTCGAGCAGCTTTTCCGGCGCCATGGGGCGGGCCACGGCATAGCCCTGCACACAGTCCACGCCGATCTCGGACAGGGCCTGCACGGTGGCCGAGTCCTCGGCCCATTCAGCGATGGTCTTCATGCCCAGGTTGCGCGCGAGGTTCACGATGGCCTCGACGATGGAGACATTGGCTGGGTGCTGGTTCATGTTGACCACGAAGCTGCCGTCGATCTTGAGCAGGTCGGCCGGCAGTTCCTTGAGGTAGGAGAAGGAGGTGTAGCCGGCACCGAAGTCGTCCAGCGCCACGCGCGCGCCGTAGCTGCGCACCTTGTCGATGAAGCGGCGCGTGTTCTTGAGGTCGTGCAGGGCCACGCTCTCGGTGATCTCGATGGTCAGGAAGCTCGACACATGGCTGTTGCGGCGCAGGATGCCGAAGACCTCCTGCATGAATTCCTCGTCGTTGAGCGAGGCACCGCTGAGGTTGATGCAGACGAACTGCGTGCGTTGCAGCTTGTCGCGGTGCTGGTCCAGCCAGGCCAGGGTGGTGGTCAGCACCCAGTGGTCGATGCGGCTCATGCGCCCGCTGTCCTCGGCGGCAGCGATCACGCGATGCACGGGCAGCAGCTCACCCGCGGTATCGCGCATGCGCAGCAGCACCTCGAAGTTCAGCGCATCGCTCGGGCGCGTGAGCGACATGATGGGCTGCATCTCCAGGTACAGGCCGTCGATGCTTTCGCTGGCCGAGAGCTCCCCGATCAGGCGCAGCTCGGCCTGGTGCTCGCGGAAGGCCGGCGAGCCCTGCTCGTAGACCACGAGGCCGCGGTGCTGGCCGCTCTTGGCCTCGCGGCAGGCACGGTCGGAGGTGGACAGCACTTCCTTGAACTGCGCGCCCGGGCTGACCTCGATCAGGCCGATGGAGCCGCGCACGTAGAAGGCCTTCTCGCCGACGCGGAAAGGCTTCTCGTCGATGTTCTCGATGATGCCGCGCGCGATCACCGTGGCCAGCGGCATGCGCGTGCCGGGCAGCAGGATCACGAACTCGTCGCCCCCGACCCGGCCGAGCTTCATGTGCGCGGCCAGCAGCACATTGACGCGCTGGCAGACCTGGCGCAGTACCTCGTCGCCGGCGTTGTGGCCGTAGAGATCATTGATGAGCTTGAAGCGATCCAGGTCCAGATAGGCCAAGGCCAGGGGATGGGCCGCATCGACGGCCGCCACGGCTTCGTCGAAGGCCTTCTCGACACCCCGGCGGTTGAGTACCTTGGTCAGCGCATCGTTGTCGGCCAGGAAGTTGAGCTCCTCGGCCGCGATCGATTTCTCGGTCACGTCCTGCAGCGAACCCTCGATCTTGTCGCCGGAGAGCGCGGCCTTGACCAGGTAGCGCCGCGGCGCCTCATAGCCGGTGATGTCCATCTGGCTGCGGATCTCGAGCTCACCGTCCTGCCGGTTCTGCACCAGGTCCAGCAGCTGGTGCCAGATGTCGGAGCCGAAATACTGCTGCCAGGTGTTGTGTTCGCTCTTGAAGGAGCGGGGCCCGAGCATGCGGCGCAGGGCCGGGTTGATGCTGGTGAAGCGCCCCTGCAGATCCAGCGTGAACATGCCAATGGGGACGGTGTCGTAGGTGTGCTGGAGCTTGTCCTGGGCAGCCAGCCGGGCCTGGTGTTCCTGGCGAATCTGGGCGGCGATGGCCAGCGACGCCAGCAGTCCGGCAGCAAGCGCTGCCGTGACGCTGTTGAACACATTGATGAGCCCGGTCAGGCCATAAGCCGCCAGCAGGATCTCCGAGATGCCGGAAAGAAAGGTGACCGTCAGCGACAGGGCGTACCAGATCGCGACATTCGAGCGGGTCTTGATGATGATCGCGATCAGGCTCAGCGTCATCAAGATCAGGCCGGGGCCGGCAATGAACCAGACCGTGGGGATGAACTGGCCCCGGGGCAGTATGAAGGCCAGCGCCAGAAGGGGGAGGCACAGCCAGTGGGTCAGCTTGATCGGGAAGTTGAACCGGGTCAATGGCAGTTCGGATCGGAACAGTGCCCGGTAAAGACTCAGGGTGGCCATCGCATAGCAGGCCATGGTGATGGAGCGGCCCAGCGGCAGCCAGTCTGCAGGGATCGTCTGGCCGAGCCACTGCGCATCCCAGCCCCCGGACGTGGCGCCCACCCTGAGTCCGAGGAGCAACCAGATGCCAAAGATGAGGTAGAGCTTCTCGCGGTTGATCAAGGCCGTGATCAGGACGAAAAGGGACAGCACGACCAGCCCGCCATCCAGCATGCCGGAGAGACGGTGAAATTCCGTGGACGAAGCTTCCAGCTGCTCGATCGACCAGAGCACGGCCGAGAGCCTGGCCGGCCCGACAAAGCGCGCCTGACAGAGGATCCTTTTGCTCTCGCTGCCAAGCCGGAGCTGGTACCCGGCCTTCACCGAGCTCACCTGGCCCTGGAACTCGCCGCGTGAGAATCCTCCCAGCGGCGCCAGG
>JAYNNS010000018.1:4151-9831 GCA_038112835.1 Curvibacter sp.
CGCGTCCCAGCAGGAGAGCGCCACCCTGTGACGCGACGGGAGTTCAATGGCCCGTCCTGTTGCCGGGGCCTCGCGCAGATCCAGCGCGAACCAGACGGGCCGTTCCGAAAGCCTGGTCTCGAACTGCCGCGTTGCCGGCGTACCGGCCAGCTGCGCCAGCGCTTCCTCGGGTGCCAGGGCTTCGGATGTCTCGATGAGCGCCCTCAGGCCGAGCTGCTGTTCGGGGTGAGCGTCGTAGTGCGCATCCCAGAAGATCAGGGCCGAGATCGAAACCACGCCGACCGCGATCGGTATGACATAGATGGACAGGGCGGAAAGACCTCGCTCCGCTGCTGCTTCAATGAACTCCCGGAAGAACGTTCCGAAATACCTCAAGGCTTCTTCCCATGGTTGCGCAATCGCCATCAAGCGGCGAATTGGGGAAGTCTATCCTGAAGCGATGCCCAGGAATACAAAAACAGTGCCGAATCCTGCCTGGAGATCCGGCACTGTTGTGCGCTGTGTGCAAACCCGGGGGGGGGGGCGGATACCTCCCGGTCTACGGTGAGTGGGAGCGTTCTGCCAGTTACTGGAGCCTGGCCTCAGCCTGGGCATCGAGGGCCTGGTTCAGCGTGATTGCCGGAGCGGGCTCGCTGATGACGTCGATGTCCGGGTGGTAGGTGCTGCAGAAGAACGCAAGCAGGGGGTGCTGGGCCTGCGTCCAGCGCTTCTTGCCGGAGGCGATCTCGAAGCTCATCAGACGATGCGGCACATGATTCATATGGGCCAGGGGAACGAATCCCGCTTCGGGGAAGATGTCCTCGAACATCAGGGCCGCATATTGCCGATCCAGAGGCGTGCGTGCCGCGACGACAGCCCACTCGATGTCGTGGGCCTCGCAATACTGAAAACTTGCCTTGATGAGCACCGTCTTGACCAGACGTCCGGCCATGCCCTGGGCCACACCGAGCCGGCTGACATGGGCCATGGTCTTGCCTTTGAGCCAATCGGGAAGCTGGACCGCCTGTTCCAGGGCTATGGGGTGGTAGCGGTTGGTTTGCAGGCGGATCGTGCCGATCGGCGAGCCGTCGAGCTTGGATTCAGCCAGCAGGATCGCCGACGCGCTGTCGCGGTCCAGCGCTTCGGGCTCCCGGAGCGTCTGGGCGACGGTCGGCATGTGACGGGCGTAGGCGGCATGGCGGATTTCCACGGCCTTGCGCAAGTCCTGCTCGTTCGACACCAGCCGCACGGTGAAGGGGAGGCGTTCCTCCTGTACCTCGTCGAGATAGGCGCTGGTGGGGATGGTCGGTTGAGGGACCGGGCGCGCGAAGCGGCTCGACGCGGACACGCTTTGTAGGCTCATGTTTGCACCTGTGGTGGACGATATGAATGACAGGCCAGGCCATGAGCCCGCCCCCTGAACTCTCCGCCTCCATCCTGACCGCAGGCGCGAAAAACTTGAGTCGGACTTTGCCTGATCCTTTTGTAAGAATTTGTCTGACAAGACCGGCTGCTGCCTGTGGCACACTCGCGGGCTTTGTTTCCGCAGGCCGGTTCGGAACCGGCCCCGATGGTCAGAGTCATGCAGAAAATCATCGCGCAGATCGCGCAGGAAATCAGGGTCAGAACACAACAGGTCGAGGCCGCCGTGGCCTTGCTGGACGGGGGCGCCACCGTTCCCTTCATTGCCCGCTACCGCAAGGAGGCCACGGGTGGCCTGGACGACACCCAGCTGCGCGAGCTGGAAGTCCGGCTGGCCTACCTGCGCGAGCTCGAGGAGCGTCGTGCCGCCATTCTCAAGAGCATCGAGGAGCAGGGCAAGCTCAGCCCCCAGCTCCAGGCTGCCATTGCCGCCGCACCGACCAAGCAGGAGCTGGAAGACCTCTACCTGCCCTACAAGCCCAAGCGCCGCACCAAGGGCCAGATCGCCCGCGAGGCCGGCATCGAGCCTCTGGCCGACAAGCTGTTTGCCGACCCCACGCTGGACCCGGCGGCCGAGGCCCAGGCCTTCGTGCTGAAAGACAAGACCGAGGCCGGTGACGATTTCACGACTGTGGCCGCCGTGCTCGATGGCGTGCGCGACCTCCTGTCCGAGCGCTGGGCTGAAGATGCGGTCCTGGTCCAGGCCTTGCGTGAATGGCTCTGGCAGGAAGGCCTGTTCCAGAGCAAGCTGGCCAGCGGCAAGGACGAGCACAACGTGGACGTGGCCAAGTTCCGCGACTACTTCGACTACGACGAGCCCATCGGCCGCGTGCCTTCGCACCGGGCCCTGGCCGTGTTCCGCGGCCGCGCGCTGGAGATCCTGGACGCCAAGCTGGTGCTGCCTGAGCCGGAGGCGAACTCCCAGGTCAAGCCCGGGCCGGCCCAGCCCTCCATCGCCGAGGGCAAGATCGCCCTGCACCTGGGCTGGAGCCATCAGAACCGCAAGGCCGACGACCTGATCCGCAAATGCGTGGCCTGGACCTGGCGCGTCAAGCTCAGCCTGTCCACCGAGCGCGACCTCTTCGCCCGCCTGCGCGAGGAGGCCGAGAAGGTGGCGATCAAGGTCTTTGCCGACAACCTGCGCGACCTGCTGCTGGCCGCACCGGCCGGACCGCGCGTGGTCATGGGCCTGGACCCGGGCATCCGTACGGGCGTGAAGGTGGCCGTGGTCGATGCCACGGGCAAGCTGGTCGACACGGCCACGGTCTATCCGCACGAGCCCAAGCGTGACTGGGAGGGCGCCCTGCACACGCTGGCGCGCCTGGTCGAGAAGCACGGTGTGAACCTGATCGCCATCGGCAACGGCACGGCCAGCCGCGAGACCGACAAGCTGGCCGCCGACCTGATCAAGATGGCCGCCAAGGTGGACCGGCAGATCGAGAAGGTGGTGGTCAGCGAGGCCGGCGCCTCGGTCTATTCGGCCAGTGAATTCGCGTCCCAGGAAATGCCGGACGTGGACGTGAGCCTGCGCGGTGCGGCCAGCATCGCGCGCCGCCTGCAGGACCCGCTGGCCGAGCTGGTCAAGATCGACCCCAAGTCCATCGGCGTGGGCCAGTACCAGCACGATGTGAACCAGAGCGAGCTCGCCCGCATGCTGGACGCCGTGGTCGAGGACTGCGTGAACTCGGTCGGTGTGGACCTGAACACGGCCAGCGTGCCGCTGCTGTCGCGTGTCTCCGGCCTCTCGTCCTCCGTGGCCAGGGCGGTGGTGCGCTGGCGCGAGGCCAACGGTGCTTTCCGCAACCGCCAGGACCTGCTCAAGGTCACCGGCCTCGGGGCCAAGACCTTCGAGCAGAGCGCCGGCTTCCTGCGCATCCGTGGCGGCGACAACCCGCTGGACATGACAGGCGTGCACCCGGAGACCTATCCCGTGGTCGAGCAGATCATCGAAAAGACGGGCAAGCCCGTGGCCGAGCTCATGGGCCGCGCCGAGATGCTCAAGACCCTCAAGCCCGAGCTGTTTGCCAACGAGACTTTCGGTGTCATCACCGTCAAGGACATCCTGGGTGAGCTCGAGAAGCCCGGCCGCGACCCGCGTCCCGACTTCAAGGTGGCGCGCTTCAACGAGGGCGTGGACGATATCAAGGACCTGACCGAAGGCATGGTCCTGGAAGGCACGGTGAGCAACGTGGCCCAGTTCGGCGCCTTCGTGGACCTGGGTGTGCACCAGGACGGTCTGGTCCACGTGAGCCAGCTCTCCAACAAGTTCGTCAACGATGCGCGTGAGGTGGTCAAGACCGGCGACATCGTCAAGGTCAAGGTGCTGGAGGTGGACGTGGCGCGCAAGCGCATCAGCCTGACCATGAAGCTGGACGCTGCGGCAGGCCGGCGCGATGCGCCGCGCGAGAACCGCTTCGAAGGGGCGGGGCGGGGACAGCAGGCGCCGCGCCGCTACAACGACCCGGCCCCGCAGTCCGCCATGGCCTCGGCCTTCGCCAAGCTCAAGCGTTGAGCCGCTTGTCCCCGGCGTCCCAGGGGCGACCCGGGGCGGGCCGTGCTCTCGACGCCGGCCCGCGGGGCGCGAGATAATGCAGCCATGAGCCTGCCTGTCCCCCGGAGATGCCCCTCATGGAGCTGAATGCCCTGCTGGCTTCGCCCATCGTGCTGCCCAGCATCCCCAAGATCGTGGCCCTGCTGCTCAGCGAGCTGGACCGCGAGGTGCCGGACCTCAAGAACATCACGCAGCTCATCGGCACCGATCCGGCCCTGACCACCCGGGTGCTGCAGACGGCCAACAGCTCCATGTTCCGGCTCTCGGGCAAGGTGCACAGTGCGGCCGAGGCACTGGCCCTGCTGGACCTGGCGCACATTCGCCAGATGGCGGCCGAGGCGGCGTCTTCCGCCTCGCTCAAGGGCATTCCCGGCATGAACCTGCCGCAGTTCTGGGCCTACAGCCTCAATGTGGCCAAGCTGGCGCGTTCGCTGGCCGGCGTCACGCGCCAGAACCAGGGCGCGGCCTTCACCTGTGGCCTGATCCATGCCATCGGGGAGCTGGTCATGCATGCCGGCATGGCGGCCGACATGACCGAACTGAACAGGGAGCTCGGTCCGCTCGACCTCAAGCGGGCCAAGGCCGAGATGCTGTGCTTCGGCTACAACTACGCGCACGTGGGCGGCGCCTATGCGCGCCAGTGGCGTTTCCCGCAGTCCATCGTCGATGCGCTCGAACACCAGTACGCACCGTTTGCCAACAATGTCTACGAGCCGCTGGCCGGCGTCATCCACCTGGCCACCTGGCGCGCACGCGCCAAGGAGGCCCGGCTCAGCGACAAGGCCCTGGCCGTGAGCTTTCCGGGAGAGGTGGGCGAGGTGCTGGACCTGGACATCGACATGGTGTTGCAGCAGGATCCTTTCGACTGGTCTTCCTTCACCTGAGTCCGTCCCCTCCTGCCGCTTCCCTTTTCGCATGCAAGCCTTGAGTCTGTACGCCGGGCCCGCCGCCCGCGAGCACATCCGTCGCCACGGCCTCCAGCCTGCCGACATCCGCACCATCCCCGCCGCCGCCGGCGGCCCCAAGGGGCTCATCCTCGGCGCCATCGACCGCTACCTCTTCGGGGACTGGTTGCCGCGTTCGCAACAGCCGGTGGACCTGGTCGGCGCCTCCATCGGCGCCTGGCGCATGGCCACGGCCTGCCTGGATGAGCCGGTGGCAGCCTTCGGGCGCCTGGAACACGACTACATCCACCAGCACTACGAGTTGCGGCCCGGGCAGAAGATGCCGCCGGCCCGCCTGGTCAGCGAGGAGTTCGCCCGCAATCTGCAGCGCTTCTATGGCGGCCGCGTGCCCGAGGTGTTGCAGCACCCGCGCTACCGCCTGCACATCGTCACCTCGCGCGGCCGCCATCTGCTGGGTCGCGAGCACGGTCTGCGCACCCCGCTGGGCTACCTCGGGGCCTTCCTGAGCAACAGCGTGCGCCGCCGCGCCATGGGGGCCTGGCTGGAGCGGGTGGTGTTTTCCACCGCCGACGGGGCAGGGGAGCGTTGCGCCCCCTTGCCTTTTGCCACGGGCGACTACCGCACGCGCCAGCTGCCGCTGGACGAGGCCAATTTCTACCCCTCGCTGCAGGCCAGCTGCTCCATCCCCTTCGTGCTGCAGGCCGTGCACGACATCCCGGGTGCACCGCCTGGGGCGTACTGGGATGGCGGCATCACCGACTACCACCTGCACCTCAATTACGCCGCCGCGCCCGATACCGCGCAGCGCCCGGGCCTGGTGCTC
>JAYNNS010000018.1:9841-14490 GCA_038112835.1 Curvibacter sp.
CGGCATCACCGACTACCACCTGCATCTGGACTACCGGCATTCACTGGCCAGCAGCCCGGGCATCGTGCTGTACCCGCACTTCCAGCGCGCCGTGGTGCCGGGCTGGCTGGACAAGGCGCTCAAGTGGCGCCATCGCGCCACGCACTTTCTCGACACCATGCTGCTGCTGGCACCGAACCCCGAGTGGATCCGTTCCCTGCCGAACAGCAAGCTGCCGGACCGCCAGGATTTCACGCACTACGGCAACGACCTGGCCGCGCGCGTGCAGGCCTGGACCCGGGCCGTGCGCATGAGCGAGCAGCTGGCCGAGGAATTCGCCGCCTGGCTGGAGCGGCCCGATCCGGGCCGGCTGCAGCCGCTCTGACACACCCGTCCCAAGGACCCGACATGCCTCGACTGCTCCTCCTGATCGCCACGCTGACCCTGCTCTCGGCCTGCAGCCCCGAAATCGGCAGCCAGGCCTGGTGCGACAACATGAAGGACAAGCCCAAGGGCGACTGGACGGCCAACGAGGCCGCCGACTACGCCAAGCATTGCCTGTTCAAGTAAGTCGCAGGCCTTCAGTCCCTACATGGACTGTTCGAGCATGAGGCGGTAATCCTCCGCGCTCGCCAGGCGCGGGTTGGTCTTGTGGCAGTGGTCGGCCAGGGCGCCGGTGATGACCGGGTCGAACTGGCTTTCGCTCACCCCCATGGCGCGCAGCCCCGTGGGCAGGCCCAGGCGGGCGTTCATGTCCCGGATCGCCTCGCCGATGTCGCCGGCGGAATCCAGGTTCATGGCCTGGGCCATGCGCAGCAGGCGCGCCTCCTTCTGCACCGACTCGGCGCCGGCATTGAAGGCCACCACGGCCGGCAGGAACATGGCGTTGAGCGTGCCGTGGTGCAGGCGCGGGTCTACCCCGCCCAGGCTGTGGCTCAGGGAATGGACGCAGCCCAGGCCCTTCTGGAAGGCCATGGCACCCTGCATGGAGGCGCTCATGAGGTTGAGTCGTGCCTCGCGGTCAGAGCCGTCGCGCGTGGCACGTTCGATGTGGGCCCAGGCGCGTTGCAGTCCGTCCAGCGCAATGCCGTCGGCCGGCGGGTTGAACGCCGGGGCCATGAAGGTCTCCATGCAGTGCGCGATGGCGTCCATGCCGGTCGCGGCCGTGAGCTTCGGGGGCAGGCCCAGCGTGAGCTCGGGGTCGCAGATGGCGGTCTTGGGCACCAGGTGCCAGGAGTGGAAGCCGAGCTTGCGGTGGTCGTCCACGATGATGATGGCACCGCGCGCCACCTCGCTGCCCGTGCCGGCCGTGGTGGGCACGGCGATCAGCGGCGCCACACGCTCGGTGATCTTCGGAGAACCCCCCTCGATGGTGGCGTAGGTCTTGAGCGGCCCTGCGTGCGTGGCGACGATGGCCACGCCCTTGGCGCAGTCGATGGCGCTGCCGCCGCCCACGGCGATCAGGCCGTCGCAACGTTGCGCCTGGTAGATCCCGGCGGCGGCGCGCACCGCGCCCTCGGTGGGGTTGGAGGGGGTCTGGTCGAACACGGCCACAGGCAGGCCGGGCAGGGCGTCCAGCGCTTTCTGCAGCAGGCCCGCAGCCCGGACGCCAGCATCGGTGACGATGAGGGGGCGCGTGATGCCGTGACGCTCGCACTCGGCCGGCAGCAGCCGGATGGCGCCGAAGTCGAACTGGACCTGGGTGACGTAGTAGATGAGGGCCATGGTGCCGGGTCTCCGCAGTGTAGGATTTGTACCTTCCTTTATAGCAAGCAAACGCGCGCGCATGAGTCACCCACGCAACCCCCGGGCCCTGCTGACCCCGGCCATGCACCAGCTGCTGGACCGCATGGCCCGTACCCGCCAGCTGCCCCTGCACGCGCTGACGCCACAGCAGGCACGCCAGGTCTACGAGATGGGCTCGGGCATGCTGGACATCCCGGGCCACAAGCTGGCGCGGGTGCAGGAACTGGCCATCCCCACACGCGATGGCGCCACCATCGCCGCCCGGCTCTATGCCCCCACGCAGGAACGCCTGCCCGTGCTGCTGTACTTCCACGGCGGCGGCTTCACCATCGGCAGCGTGGCCACGCACGACGCGCTGTGCCGCCATCTCAGTCACCTGGCGCACTGTGCGGTGGTCTCGGTGGACTACCGTCTCGCGCCCGAACACAAGTTCCCCACGGCCGCCCACGATGCTGTGGATGCCCTGCAGTGGCTGGCGCGCGAGGCCGGCGCGCTGGGCCTGGACGGCAGCCGCATCGCCGTGGGCGGCGACAGCGCCGGCGGCACCCTGGCCATCGTCTGCGCCATCGAGGCGCGTGATGCCGGGCTCCCCCTGGCCCTGCAGCTCCTGTTCTACCCGGGCTGCGCCGCGCACCAGGACACGCCTTCGCACAAGACCTTTGCTGAGGGCTTCGTGATCGGCGAGGCGCAGATCACCTATTTCTTCAACCACTACGTCAACAGCCCGGCCGACCGCGAGGACTGGCGCTTCGCGCCGCTGCTGGCGCACGATGTGGACGGCGTGGCGCCGGCCTGGATCGGCCTGGCCGAATGCGACCCGCTGGTCGACGAGGGCGTGCTCTACGCCGACAAGCTGCGTGCGGCCGGCGTCACGGTGGCGCTGGAGATCTACCGCGGCGTGGTGCACGAGTTCATCAAGATGGGCCGCGCCATTCCCGAGGCCCTGCAGGCCCATGCCGACGCGGCCCGCGCCCTCCACCACGCCTTCCAGACCCCATGAGCAGCACCCCCCTGAGCCGCGCCGACTTCCGCTTCTTCCACCGCCTGCGCGTGCGCTGGGCCGAGGTGGACATGCAGAAGATCGTCTTCAACGCCCACTACCTGATGTACTTCGACACCGCCATCAGCGACTACTGGCGCGCCCTGGCGCTGCCTTACGTCGAGGCCATGGAGCAGCTGGGCGGTGACCTTTACGTGAAGAAGGCCACGCTCGAATACCATGCTTCGGCGCGCTATGACGACACGCTGGACATTGGCATGAAGTGCGAGCGCATCGGCAACTCTTCGCTGCTGTTTCGCGGCGGCATCTTCCGCGGCGACACGCTGCTGATCAGCAGCGAACTGCTCTATGTCTATGCCGACCCGGCCAGCCAGACCTCGCGTCCCGTGCCCCAGGCCCTGCGCGACACGCTGCTGGGCTTCGAGGCCGGTGCCCCCGTGCTGGAGCTGCGCGTCGGCAGCTGGGCCGAGCTGGGGGCCGCCGCCGGCCGGGTCCGTACCGAGGTCTTCGTGCAGGAGCAGCAGATCCCGCAAGAGCTCGAGTGGGACGCGGAGGATGCCGGCGCCGTGCACGCCCGGGCCTGCAACCGCCTGGGCATGCCCGTGGCCACGGGCCGCCTGCTGCGGCACGCGCCGGGCGTGGCCCGGATCGGCCGCATGGCGGTCAGCCGCACCCTGCGCGGCAGCGGCCTGGGGCGCGACATCCTGCGGGCCCTCATGCAGGCGGCACGCGAGCGCGGCGACACCGAGGTGCTGCTGCATGCCCAGCGCAGCGCCGAAGGCTTTTACCGCCGGCTGGGCTTCGAGCCTCAGGGCGAACCTTTCGAGGAAGCCGGCATCCCGCATCTGACCATGCGCCGGACGCTGGATCCGGCGGACTGATCAGATGTCGTCGAGCAGGGGATAGGGCAGGGGCAGCAGCGTCAGCGCCGGGCCTGCGGCCTGGCCCAGGTGCAGGGCCTGCTGCGCCGAGGCGGTCTGCAGCGAGACGATGGCGTCCCAGCCGCCGCCGGGGGCCGGCGCGGCCTGGGCCACGAGGCCGCAGGGCTGCTCGGGATCGGTGGCGGCATAGATGTCCTGTCCGGTCTGCATCGCGGCTTCGCCATGCACCAGATAGCCGCGCCGCTTGAGCGTGCCACGGAACTGGCTGCGCGCCACCACTTCCTGGCCGGGGTAGCAGCCTTTCTTGAAGTTCACGCCGCCCACCGATTCGTAGTTGAGCATCTGCGGCACCAGGGCCTCGAAGAGGGGCTGGCTCACCGTGGCCACACCGCTGCGCACCTCGCCCCAGAGCCAGTCTTCATGGCGCAAGGTGGGGCCGGCGGGCAGGGGGGTACCCGCCGGTGCGATCCAGAGCGCGCGTGGCGCGCCCTCGGCGGGGTAGAGATGCACCAGATGCGCGGACTCCAGGGCCTGGCAGGTCCAGGGGCGATGTTCGCCGGGGGCCAGGATCTGCAGCACGTCGCCCGCCACGCCGCACAGCGCCACGCTGTCGCTGGCGTCGCTGAGCCGGGCCTGGGCGCGCAGCACGAACATGGACAGGCGCTTGAGCGTCTGGGCCAGCAGGTCGCGGCTGCAGACCAGCAGGATCTCGGTGTGGCTGCGCTTGAAGGCCACAAAGCTGGCCTGCATGCGGCCCTTGGCCGAGCAGAAGGCCGCCAGCCGGGCCTCGGACAGGCCCAGCAGGGCGAAGTCCTGGG
The DNA here is from genome assembly GCA_038112835.1 of Curvibacter sp. Taxonomy (GTDB): domain Bacteria; phylum Pseudomonadota; class Gammaproteobacteria; order Burkholderiales; family Burkholderiaceae_C; genus Hylemonella. Next base: position 14,266 of record JAYNNS010000018.1, read on the forward strand.
TCAGCTGGCCGTGCAGGAACTTGGCCGCATCCTCTCCCTCGACGCGGATCACGCCGAGGTGGGGCAGGGGGCTAATACCGTTGAGGGTGTGGTTCATGGCCGTGAATTATCATCGTCCGCCATAGACATGAAATCTTTAGGGCTGTGAAATTTATTGCCTCGCTTTTCTTCCTGGCCGCCAGCGTGGTGTTCGCGGCCGGTACCTGGTGGCTGCAGCAGCCCGTG
>JAYNNS010000018.1:14500-17850 GCA_038112835.1 Curvibacter sp.
CCGTGGTGCAGTCCCTGGTCGAAGGGGGTGTCGAAGTGGATCCGCAGCTGCTGTACTGGTGGATCCGCCTGTCGGGCCAGGCACGCCAGATCAAGGCCGGCAGCTACGAGATTTCGCGCGGCCCGACGCCGCACACCCTGCTGAACAAGCTCGTGCGTGGCGAGGTAGCCCAGCGCAGCGTCACGCTGGCCGAGGGGCTGACCTTTGCCCAGTGGCGCGAGATCCTGCGCAATGCGCCGCATCTGCGTCCGGAGAGCCGTGAGCTCGACAACGCGGCGCTGATGGCCAAGCTGGGCCGCCCGGGGGTGCATCCCGAGGGGCGCTTCTTTCCCAGCACCGACAGTTACGCCAAGGGCTCCTGCGACCTGGCCCTGCTGCGCCGTGCGATGCAGGAGATGGACCAGCGTCTGGCGGCTGCCTGGGCCCAGCGCGTGCCCGACAGTCCGCTCAAGTCGCCGGACGAGGCGCTGATCCTGGCCAGCATCGTCGAAAAGGAAACCGGACGCGCCAGCGACCGCGGGCAGATCTCGGGCGTCTTCAACAACCGCCTGCGCCAGGGCATGCTGCTGCAGACCGACCCGACCGTGATCTACGGCCTGGGCGACAAGTTCGACGGCAATCTGCGCAAGCGCGACCTCCAGACCGACACGCCCTGGAACACCTACACCCGCGCCGGCCTGCCGCCCACGCCCATCGCCATGCCGGGGCAGGATGCCCTGCTGGCGGCCGTGCAGCCGGAGAAGACCACGGCGCTGTATTTCGTGGCCCGCGGCGACGGTACGAGCGCCTTCAGCGACACGCTGCAAGAGCACAACCGCGCCGTGCGCAAATACCAGCTGGGACAGCGCTGAATGACGGGACTCTTCATCAGCTTCGAAGGCATCGACGGCGCCGGCAAGTCCACCCACATCGAGGGCCTGGCCCGGGCCTTTCGCGACACCGGTCGCACGGTCACGCTCACGCGCGAGCCCGGCGGCACGCCGCTGGCCGAAACGCTGCGCACCCTGGTGCTCAACGAGGCCATGGACGCCATGACCGAGGCCCTGCTGGTCTTCGCGGCCCGGCGCGACCACCTGCAGCAGTGCATCGAACCGGCGCTGGCGCGCGGGGAGGTGGTGCTGTGCGACCGCTTTACCGACGCCACCTTCGCCTACCAGGGGCATGGCCGGGGCTACGACCTGCAGGCCCTGTCCCTGCTGGAGCGGCTGGTCCAGGCCCAGCCTGGCAGTGCCGCGCTGCGCCAGCCCGAGCTCACGATCTGGTTCGACCTGGACCCGGCGATCGCGGCCGAGCGCCTGGCGGGTGCGCGCGTGCCCGACAAGTTCGAGGCCCAGCCGGTGGCGTTCTTCCGCCGGGTGGCGGCCGGCTATGCGGCGCGCATGCAGCAGGACCCGGAGCGCTTCGCCCGCATCGCCGCCGCGCAGAGCCGCGAAGCCGTCTGGCAGGACGTGCTGGGGGCCGTGCGCCAGAAGGGCTGGCTGGCATGAGCGCGCCGGCCCCGTGGATCGCCGCGCAGGCCCGCCAGCTGCTGGCGCAGCGTGGCCATGCCTGGCTGCTGCAGGGCCCTTCGGGCCTGGGGCAGTACGGGCTGGGCCTGGCCCTGGTGCGCGCCTGGCTGTGCGAGGCGCCGGCAGAGCAGGGCGCCTGCGGGCAGTGTCCGTCCTGCCACGCCATCGAGGTGCGCACCCATGCCGACCTCTGCGTGCTCATGCCCGAGACCGTGATGCTGGAACTGGGCTGGCCGCTGGACGAGAAGGCGCAGGCCGACATTGACGAGAAAAAGCGCAAGCCCAGCAAGGAAATCCGCATCGAGGCCATGCGCGAGGCCATCGAGTTCGCTCAGCGCACCAGCGCGCGCGGCCGCGGCAAGGCCGTGCTGGTCTATCCGGCCGAACGCATGAACCACGTCACGGCCAATGCCCTGCTCAAGACCCTGGAGGAGCCGCCGGGCGATGTGCGCTTCGTGCTGGCCAGCGAGGCGGCGCACCAGCTGCTGCCCACCATCCGCAGCCGCTGCCTGGGCCACGCCATGGTCTGGCCCGGCGCGTCGGAGGCCCAGGCCTGGCTGCAGGCGCAGGGCATCCCGGCCGCGGATGCGCCCACCTTGCTGCGCGCCGCCGGCGGGCGGCCCGAGGATGCCGTGCTCTACGCCGCCACCGGCCGCGATCCCCAATCCTGGCGCAGCCTGCCGCGCGCCATGCAGCGCGGTGAACTCGCGCTGGTGAGCGACTGGAGCCCGGCCCAGCTGATCGACGCGCTGCACAAGCTCTGCCACGACCTCATGGCCCGCGGCGTGGGTGCCGCGCCGCGTTATTTCGAGGACGCGGATCTGCCGCCGTCGCCGGGCCTGCCGCAGCTGAAGGACTGGCAGCGCGTGCTGTTGCAGGAGGGCCGCACGGCCGAGCATCCGTACAACGCCGGCCTCATGATCGAAGCGCTTGTGAGCCGCGCCCAAAGCGCTCTAAACTAGCGCCACTTGACTCTCCGCCCCATGTCGACCGCCAACACCACGCCGCGTCCCAGCGTCATCCAGCTTGCGATCAAGGAGAAGGCCGCGCTCTACGCCGCCTACATCCCGCTGTTCAAGGAAGGCGGCGTCTTCATTCCGACCTCACGGGACTACCGGCTGGGCGACGATGTCTATGTGCTGATGTCCCTGCCGGACGACAACCAGCGTTATCCGATCGCCGGCAAGGTCGCCTGGGTCACGCCGGCCAAGGCCGCCGGCACCCGGACCCAGGGTGTGGGCGTGCGTTTCCCGGCCGACGAGAAATCGCGCCTGCTCAAGAACAGGATCGAGGACATCCTGGGTTCGCACCTCGGTTCCGACCGCACCACCCAGACCATCTGAGCCACGCTGCCCGCCGGCCGCGGCTTTTGCCTGCATGTACACCGATTCGCACTGCCATCTGAGCTTCCCCGAGCTGCGCCAGGACTTGCCCCGAATCCGCGAGGCCATGGCGCAGGCTTCGGTCAGCCGCGCCCTGTGCATCTGCACCACGCTGGAGGAGTTCGAGCAAGTCCACAGCCTGGCCCTGGCCCATGACAACTTCTGGGCCACGGTCGGCGTGCATCCGGACAACGAGGAGGTGACCGAGCCGGACCTGGACGATCTGCTGCGCCGCGGTAGCCTGCCGCGCGTGATCGGCATCGGCGAGACCGGGCTGGACTACTACCGCCTGGGCGAGCGCACTGTGGCAGACATGGAATGGCAGCGACAGCGCTTCCGCATCCACATCCGCGCCGCACGCCGGCTCGACAAGCCCCTGGTGATCCACACCCGCAGCGCTTCCGACGACACCCTGGCCATCCTGCGGGAAGAGGGCGATGTCGGATCGCCCGGCGCTGCC
>JAYNNS010000019.1:0-12713 GCA_038112835.1 Curvibacter sp.
CTCTGGAACGGCGCGGTGTAGCGGCGCTGGCGGCGCCGGTGATGGAAGCGGCCTGCTGGTCGGCCGTCTCGATGGCGCGCGAGAGCTCGGCCTTGCGCGCGTCCAGCGTGCGCAGCGAGAAGGTGGCTTCCTGGGCCTGGCGCTCCAGGGCGCGCTGCTGCTCGCGGCAGGCATTGAGCTTGCGCTCGGCCTCGAGCACGCGCTCGTCGAGCTGGGCGTGGCGCTCCTGGCTGTCGGCCAGCTGCATGTCGAGTTCCTCAAAACGGCCCTCGGCGGCCACGCGGCGCTCCTGCAGCTCCTCGAGCAGGGCATCGACCTCGGCCAGGTCGCCGGCGATCTGCTCGCTGCGCGCACGCGTCTGCTCGGCCAGCTGCGTGAGGCGCAGCGTCTCCACCTGCAACTCGTGCGCGCGGCTCTGGGTCTCGCTGGCTTCGCGGCGCGCGGTGACCAGGCGCTGGGACGCGTCAGCGTAGGCGGCCTCGGCGCGGACCAGGGCGGTGCGGGCCTCTTCGCTGATGAGCTGCTGGGCGCGCAGCTGCTTCTCCAGGTTCTCGATCTCCTGCGCGCGCGCCAGCAGGCCGGCCTGCTCGGAGTCCTGGGCATAGAAGCTCACGCTGTGCAGGCTGACGGCGTGGCCGCTTTTCACATAGATGGTTTCACCGGCCTGCAGCTGGCTGCGCTGGGCCAGCGCCTCCTCGAAGCTGGTCGCGGTGTAGCAGCCCTGCAGCCAGTCCACCAGCACGGCCTTGAGACCGGCCTCGTTGACCCGCAGCAGATCAGCCAGACGGGGCAGCGCGGCAGACCGCTCGGGGGCGCCGGCCTGCGGCGCGCTGTAGAAGGCCAGCTTGGCCGGTGGCGCATCGGCACCGAAGGCCTTGACCATGTCCAGGCGGCTGACCTCGAGCGCTCCCATGCGCTCGCGCAGCGCGGCTTCCAGGGCGTTTTCCCAGCCCTGCTCGATGTGCAGCTTGGTCCACAGGGCCTGCAGGTCGGCCAGTCCGTGCCTGGCCAGCCAGGGCTGGAGCTTGCCGTCGGTCTTGACCTTGTCCTGCAGGGCCTTGAGCGCTTCCATGCGCGCCGACAGGTCGGCCTGCTTGGCCGCTTCGGTGTTCACCGTCTCCTGCTGCTTGCGGCGCGCCTCGTCCAGCTGCGGCACGCTGTCCTGCAGCTCGTGCAGGCGGGCCTCGGTCACGGCGGCGGCTTCCGAGGCCTGGGCCTGCAGGGCCTGCAGGCCCTGCAGGCGGGCCTCATCCGGCGCGGCCAGGGCCTTCTGGTCGGTGTCCAGGCGCTCGCGGCGCTGCTGCAGCTGGCGCGTCTGCTCGTCGATGCTGCGCTGCTCGGCGGCCAGCACCTGGATCTGCTGCTGCACCTGGCCCACGCTGCTGCGCTGCTCGTTGGCCTTGTTCTGCGCCTGGCGCAAGGCCTCCTCGAGGTCCGGCAAGGCCAGGGACTGCTCTTCGAGCTGGGCGGCGAGTTCGGTGGTCTTCTCCTCGCCCACCAGGGCCAGCTCGGCCAGCCGCTCGATCTCGGCCTGGGCGTCGGTCTTGCGCGTGGCCCACTGGGCAGTCTGCTCCTTCAGGGTGACGAGACGCTCCTCGACGCGCTGGCGGCCCTCGACCACAAAGCGGATCTCGGCCTCCAGCCGGCCCACCTCGGTGCTGGCCTCGTACAGCAGGCCCTGGGCCTGGTTGACCTGGTCGCCTGCCGCGTAGTGCGCCTGGCGGATGGTCTCCAGGTCGGCCTCGATGTGGCGCAGGTCGGCCACGCGGGCCTCGAGCTCGATGACGGCCTTCTGGCCCTCTTCGTGGATGCGGGTCTGGTCGGCCTCGGCCTCGGAACGCCGCAGGTACCAGAGCTGGTGCTGCTTGAGCGTGACCTCGGACTGCAGGGCCTTGTACTTCTGCGCCACCTCGGCCTGGCGCTCGAGCTTCTCGAGGTTGGCGTTGAGTTCGCGCAGGATATCCTCCACGCGCGTGAGGTTCTCACGCGTATCCGAAAGCCGGTTCTCGGTCTCGCGGCGGCGCTCCTTGTACTTGGAGATGCCGGCAGCCTCTTCCAGGAACAGGCGCAGCTCCTCGGGCTTGGACTCGATGATGCGGCTGATCGTGCCCTGGCCGATGATGGCGTAGGCGCGCGGGCCCAGGCCGGTGCCGAGGAACACGTCCTGCACATCGCGCCGGCGCACCGGCTGGTTGTTGATGTAGTAGCTGCTGGTGCCGTCACGCGTGAGCACGCGCTTGACCGCGATTTCCGAATACTCGCGGAAGGGGCCGCCGGCCCGGTGGTCGGCGTTGTCGAACACCAGCTCCACGCTGGAGCGGCTGGCCGGCTTGCGCGTGGTGGTGCCGTTGAAGATCACGTCCTGCATCGACTCGCCGCGCAGCTCGCTGGCACGGCTCTCGCCCAGCACCCAGCGCACGGCATCCATGATGTTGGACTTGCCGCAGCCGTTGGGGCCGACCACGCCCACCAGCTGGCCCGGCAGCATGAAGTTGGTCGGTTCGGCGAAGGACTTGAATCCGGAGAGCTTGATCGAGGTAAGGCGCACGGTGGAAGGCTCGGTCGGAAGGATGGAACGTGAAATCATACCGTCCTGGCCACACGGAAAACGGGCTCCGGCGCACAGCTTTTGTGCTAGGTCCTGTTCACCCTATTTTCTTGAGTGCGAACGGGGTGCAAACGGTGCCAATCTAGGCGCGCGACGAAGCCCAGACTGGCCGTCTGGGCGAGGCGTGCAACAACGAGTGGCGCCGTTTGCACCCCGTTCCCTTCGGGTTGCGGCCCAAAAGGCCATGCGCGGCGTTGCGAAGCCTGGCCGGGGGCCGACCCCGGCTGCGTTTCGCGCCTTGCGCATGACCTTTTTGTTCCGCAACGCATCTCAAGAAAATAGGGTGAACAGGTCCTAGACCCTCGGGTGCCCGGCAGCAGGTCTTGCCGGGGCGGCTGCATTTGTTCACAAAGTCCCCCCGCCGGCCTTGGCACAGTGGCCCACTGGCGTGTAGATTTCCGGACATGAGGCGATTGCGCCCGGACCCCGAGACGACACGATGAACCAGGCCACCCACGAGAGCCCCCCCCAGGTCCTGCAGACCTCGCTCAAGGAACTGGGCCTGCGCCCGGGCATCGCGCTGCAGGTACGCCGCCTCGTGGAAGGTGCCAGCAAGAAGGAGGCGCAGCTTTTCGGTGCCATCGAGAACCGTGGCGTCATGGTCGGTCCCCAGGGCCCCGAAGGCGAGGACCCGGGCCTGACCGAGGGCGATGTCTGCATCGTGCGCGGCTTCACCGGCCAGCACGAGTTTTCCTTCATCAGCAAGGTGCTGCAGACCTATGCGCAGCCCTTCGTCTACGCCCTGCTGGCCTACCCCAACCAGGTGGACGCGCGGCTGGTGCGCCAGTCCATGCGCACCAAGACCCGCTGGCCTGTCGTGACGCAGGCGGGCGAACGGCAGCAGCAAGGCCTGCTGGTGGACATCAGCCTGCAGGGCGCCATGGTCAGCACCCCGGACACCGTGGCCGCCGTGGGCAAGGTGATCGGCCTCACGATCCAGGGCCTGGTCGAGGGCGAGCCCAGCCCCATCACGGTCAAGGCCACCGTCTGCCACAGCCACCGCGCCCCGGGCAGCGATGCACATTTCACCGGCATGGCTTTCCACGGCTTAAGCCAACATGACAAGCTCGTGCTGAGCTACCTCACCAATACCCCACGCCCCTGAGGGGCAAGGACCCCACACCCCTGAGGGGCAAGGCGCGCAGGCGCCAGAGTGTGAACTTTTGCATGGACAAACCGGGGTTCAGGTTGGACACGCATCCCGTGCGGTGCCGGCCCTCCCTAGCATGCGGCCTCTTTTTGCCCAAAACCGCATCGCCATGAACCCGGAAGTCCTCACCAGCTACGACCCGCAGTACGTCGCCCTGTCCTTCATCCTTGCCTTCGTCGGCTCCTTCGTCGCCCTCTCGGCCGCGCGCCGCATGATCGGCCCCAACGGCCGCATCAACTCCTTCGACCTGCTGGCCGCCACCCTGGCCCTGGGCGGCATCGGCGTCTGGACCATGCACTTCATCGGCATGGCCGCGCTCCGGATGGACCTACGCGTGGGCTATTCCCTGGCCGAGACCGTGTTCTCGCTGGTCGTGGTCTGCGCGGCCACAGCCTACGGCCTGGTCCATGTGGCGCGCGATCCGTCCAACATCAGACGCCTGGGCATGGCCGGTACCGCGGTGGGCCTGGGCGTGGTGGTCATGCACTACCTGGGCATGTACGGCATGCGCTTCGGCGGCTACATCGACTGGTCGATGGCGCTGGTGGCGGTCTCCATCCTGATCGCCATCGTGGCGGCCACCGCGGCGCTCTGGCTGGCCTTCAACACCCGACCCATCGCGCTGCGCCTGGTGGCCGCGGTGGTGATGGCCGTGGCCGTCTGCGCCATGCACTACACGGGCATGGCCGCGGCCGACTTTGTCTGCACCACGGCCGACCGCCTGGCTCCGCCACGGGGCTTCGGCGTGATCATCTCCACCGACCTGCCGGGTGCGGTGACGGTCATGGCCGCCGGCATCGCGCTGGTGCTGTCGATCGATCTGCTGGTGCAAAAAGCGCTGCGCACGCCACGCATCCAGCGCTGAGGCCCGCGGCGGGCGGGGGAGTTACTGGATAATTCCCTTCCATGAATCCCCTGCTCCAGAAGCTGCAGCCCTATCCTTTCGAGCGGCTGCGGCAACTTTTTGCCGGCGTCACCCCCAACCCGGCCTACCGCCCCATCAGCCTGGGCATCGGCGAGCCCAAGCACGCCACGCCTGAATTCATCAAGCAGGCCCTGACCGCGGCCCTGGACACGGGCCTGACCGGCTATCCGCCCACGGCCGGCGAGCCCGCGCTCAAGCAGGCCATGGCCGGCTGGCTGCAGCGCCGCTACGGCGTCACGGTCGACCCCGCGAGCCAGATCCTGCCGGTGAACGGCTCGCGCGAGGCCCTGTTCGCGCTGACCCAGACCGTGGTCGACGGCAGCCAGCCCGGTGCCGTGGTGCTCAGCCCCAATCCCTTCTACCAGATCTACGAAGGCGCCGCCCTGCTGGCCGGCGCCGAGCCGTATTACGTGCCCAGCGACCCGGCGCGCAACTTCGCGGTGGACTGGGATTCGGTGCCGCCCGAGGTCTGGGCCCGCACCCAGCTGATCTTCACCTGCTCGCCCGGCAATCCCACGGGCGCCGTGATGCCGCTGGACGAATGGCGCAAGCTTTTCGAGCTCAGCGACCGCTACGGCTTCGTGATCGCCTCCGACGAGTGCTACAGCGAGATCTACTTCCGCGACGAGCCGCCGCTGGGCGGGCTGGAGGCCGCGCTCAAGCTGGGCCGCAGCGACTTCAAGAATCTGGTGGCACTGACCAGCCTGTCCAAGCGCAGCAATGTGCCGGGCATGCGCAGCGGCTTCGTGGCCGGTGACGCGGCCATCATGAAGGACTTCCTGCTCTACCGCACCTACCACGGCAGCGCCATGAGCCATGTGGTGCAGATGGCCAGCATCGCGGCCTGGAACGACGAACAGCATGTGGTCGAGAACCGCAACCTGTACCGGCAGAAATTCGCCGCCGTCACCCCCCTGCTGGAGCCCGTGCTCGACGTGGCCCTGCCCGACGCGGCCTTCTACCTCTGGGCCGGCGTGAGGGGATCAGACACCGAGTTCGCCCGCGAGCTCTACGCTCTTTACAATGTGGTCGTCCTGCCCGGCAGCTACCTGGCGCGTGAGGCCCGCGGTTCCAACCCCGGCGCCGGCCGCGTGCGCATGGCGCTGGTGGCCGAAACCGCCGAATGCGTGGAAGCGGCCGAGCGCATCGTCCAGTTTGTGAAATCCAGAACCTGAAACCCCGCGGGACAGACCTTCGGCCTGCCCCCGACCGATAGGAAGACCATGAGCCAACAACTGCAACAGATCATCGAAGCCGCCTGGGACAACCGCGCGAACATCTCCGTCAAGTCGGCCCCCAAGGAAGTGGCCGAGGCTGTCGAGCACGTCATCTCGGAGCTGAACAAGGGCCGCCTGCGCGTGGCCACCCGCCAGGCCGTGGGCCAATGGACCGTGCACCAGTGGATCAAGAAGGCCGTGCTGCTGTCCTTCCGTCTCAAGGACAACGAGGTCATCAAGGCCGGCGACCTGGGCTTCTACGACAAGGTGCAGACCAAGTTCGCCCATCTATCGGCAGAAGAAATGGCCGCCACCGGCGTGCGCGTGGTGCCGCCGGCCGTGGCCCGTCGCGGCAGCTACATCGCCAAGGGCGCCATCCTGATGCCCAGCTACGTCAACATCGGCGCCTACGTGGATGAGAACACCATGGTCGACACCTGGGCCACGGTGGGCTCCTGCGCCCAGATCGGCAAGAACGTGCACCTCTCGGGCGGCGTGGGCATCGGCGGCGTGCTGGAGCCCGTGCAGGCCGGCCCGACCATCATCGAGGACAACTGCTTCATCGGCGCGCGCTCCGAGATCGTCGAAGGCGTGGTGGTGGAAGAGAACTGCGTGATCTCCATGGGCGTGTACATCGGCCAGAGCACCAAGATCTACGACCGCGCCACCGGCGAGATCCACTATGGCCGCGTGCCCGCGGGCTCGGTGGTGGTCTCGGGCAACCTGCCCAGTGCCGACGGCAAGTACAGCCTGTACTGCGCGGTGATCGTCAAGCGCGTGGACGCGCAGACCCGCGCCAAGACCAGCCTGAACGACCTGCTGCGCGACTGATCCCCCGCCGCGCCGCCCACACTGTCACGGAGGAAGCATGAGCAGCACTGACGAGCGCCCCATGGGCACGATGGAACGGATCCTGCGCCTGATGGCCGAGAAGAAGGCTTCGGACATCTACCTGTCGGCGCATTCGCCGGCGCTGATCCGCATCAACGGCCAGTGCGTGCCCATCAACAACCAGGCCCTGCCGGCCGATGCCCCGCGCAACCTGCTGGCCGAGATCGTGCCCGAGGAGCGCATGGCCGAGCTCGACGCCTACAGCGAGCTCAACATGGGCTTTCCGCTGCAGGGCGTGGGGCGCTTCCGCCTGAGCGCCATGCGCCAGCGCGGCACGATCGCCGCCGTGATCCGCTATGTCTCGGGCGAGATCCCCACGCTGGGCTCGCTCTCGCTGCCGCCCATCCTGGGCGACCTGATCATGGAAAAGCGCGGCCTCATCCTCATGGTGGGCGCCACGGGCATGGGCAAGAGCACCACGCTGGCGGCCATGATCGACTACCGCAACGAGAACGCCCCGGGCCACATCCTGACCATCGAGGACCCGATCGAGTACCTGTTCAAGAACAAGCGCTCGGTGGTCAACCAGCGCGAGATCGGCACCGACACCAAGAACCTGCACACCGCCCTGCAGAACGCACTGCGCCAGGCGCCCGACGTGATCATGATCGGCGAGATCCGCGACCGCGAAACCATGTCGGCCGCCATCGCCTACGCCCAGTCAGGCCACCTCTGCCTGGCCACCATGCACGCCAACAACAGCTACCAGGCGCTGAACCGGATCCTGAGCTTCTACCCGGTGGAAGTACGCCAGACCATGCTGGGCGACCTGTCCAGCGCCATGAAGGCCATCGTCTCGCAGCGCCTGCTGCGCACGGTGACGGGCAGCCGCACGCCGGCGGTGGAGATCATGCTCAACACCAAGCTGATCTCCGAGCTGATCGAGAAAGGCGACTTCTCCAGCATCAAGGAGGCGCTGGAAAAGGCCATGGCCGAGGGCTCGCAGAACTTCGAGCAGGACATCGCCCGCCTCATCACCGACGGCGTGATCGACCGCAAGGAAGGCCTGGCCAACTCCGACTCGCCGACCAACCTCATGTGGCGCCTGCAGAACGACTTCCAGAAGCCGGCCCAGGCCCAGGCGACCGAGGACCATCACGACGATGAGCCGTCCTTCACCGAGATCACCCTGGACGTGAAGCACTGATGTCCCTGACCCTGCAACTGACCGAACAGCTGATCGCCCGCCCCTCCGTCACCCCGGACGACGCCGGCTGCCAGCAACTGCTCGCGGAGCGCCTGCAGCCCCTGGGCTTTGCCTGCGAGACCCTGGCCAGCGGCCCGGACGACTTCCGCGTCAGCAACCTCTGGGCCCAGCGCACCGCGGCCCCCGGTGCCCCGCTGCTGGTCTTCGCCGGCCACACCGACGTGGTGCCCACGGGCCCCGTGGCCCAGTGGAGCCAGGACCCCTTCACCCCCACGCACCGCGGCGGCAAGCTCTACGGCCGTGGCGCGGCCGACATGAAGACTTCCATCGCCGCCTTTGTCGTCGCCGTGGAGGAGTTCGTCGCCGCCCGTCCCCAGGCCCCGCTCAACATCGCCCTGCTGCTGACCAGCGACGAGGAAGGCCCGGCCGTGGACGGCACGGTCAAGGTCTGCGAGGCCCTGCAGGCCCGCGGCGTGCAGCTGGACTACTGCATCGTCGGTGAACCCACCTCCGTTCAGCGCACGGGCGACATGATCAAGAACGGCCGCCGCGGCACCATGAGCGGCAAGCTCACGGTCAAGGGCGTGCAGGGCCACATCGCCTACCCGCACCTGGCGCGCAATCCCATCCACCTCTTCGCCCCCGCCCTGGCGGAGCTCACGGCCATCGAATGGGACCGGGGCAACGACTTCTTCCCCCCCACGAGCTGGCAGGTCAGCAACATCCACGGCGGCACGGGCGCGAGCAACGTCATCCCGGGCAGCATCGTGGTGGACTTCAACTTCCGGTTCTGTACCGAATCCACCCCTGAGAGCCTGCAGCAGCGCCTGAGCGCCGTGCTGGACCGCCACGAACTCGACTACGAGCTGGTCTGGACCATCGGCGGCCTGCCCTTCCTGACCACCCCGGGCACCCTGGTCAACGCCGTGCGTGATGCCATCCGCGACGAAACCGGCCTCGAGACCGAGCTGTCCACCACCGGCGGCACCAGCGACGGGCGCTTCATCGCCCGGATCTGCCCGCAGGTCATCGAGCTCGGCCCCACGAACGCCACGATCCACAAGATCGACGAGCACATTCCCGTGGCCGACATCGAACCGCTGAAGAACATCTACCGGCGCGTGCTGGACAAGCTCGCGTCATGAACCCCGCGGCCGCCCCCCAGCCGACCGTGATCTCCGTGATCGAGGCCGGCGCCCGGCAGCTCGACGCGGCCGGCCTGGCCTACGGTCACGGCACCACCAACGCCTTCGACGAAGCCGCCTGGCTGGTGCTCTGGCGCCTGGGTCTGCCGCTGGACGATCTGGACGGCGTGGCCGAGCGCGCGGTGACAGCCGAAGAACAGGCTCAGGTGGCCTCGCTGCTGCAGGAGCGCATCCGCAGCCGCAAGCCCGCCGCCTACCTCACGCGCGAAGCTTGGCTGCAGGGCGTGCCCTTCTACGTGGACGAGCGCGCCATCGTGCCGCGCAGCTTCATCGCCGAACTGATCGCCGACGGCACGCTGGACGCCTGGCTGGGCGTCCACACCCGGCACGTGCTGGACCTGTGCACCGGCAACGGCAGCCTGGCCGTGCTGGCCGCCCTGGCCTGGCCCGAGGTGTCCGTGGACGGCGCCGACCTCTCGGACGAGGCCCTGGCCGTGGCCCGCATCAACGTGGACCGGCATGGCCTGCAGGACCGCATCACCCTGCTGCACTCCGACGGGATGAGCAGCGTGCGCGGCCCCTACGACCTGATCCTCTGCAACCCGCCCTACGTCAATGCCCAGAGCATGGCCGCCCTGCCGGCCGAATACCGCGCCGAGCCTGAACTGGCCCTGGCCGGCGGCACGGATGGCATGGATTTCATCCGCCGCCTGCTGCGCGAGGCGCCGGCACGCATGAGCGAGCATGCCGTGCTGGTGCTGGAGATCGGCAACGAACGGGCGCATTTCGAGGCGGCCTTCCCCCGGCTCGAAGCCGTCTGGCTCGACACCAGTGCCGGCGCCGACCAGGTCCTGCTGGTCACCCGTGAAGCACTGCTGAAACCCCAATGATCACCTTGAAAAACATCACCTTGCGCCGCGGCGCCAAGGTGATCCTCGATGGCGCGTCCGCCACCATCAACCCCGGCGAGAAGGTCGGGCTGGTCGGCCGCAACGGTGCCGGCAAGTCCACCCTCTTCGCCCTGCTCAACGGCACGCTGCACGAGGACGGCGGCGAATGGCAGATGCCCGCCTGGCGCCTGGCCCAGGTGGCCCAGGACATGCCCGAGACCAGCGAGTCCGCTACCGACTTCGTGATCGCCGGCGACACCCGCCTGGCCGCGGCCCAGGCCGAGGTCGAGGCCGCCGAAGCCAGCCACGACGGCGAGCGCATGGCCCACGCCTACATGGAGCTGCACGACGCCGGCGCGCACGATGCGCGTTCACGTGCCCAGGCGCTGATCCTGGGCCTGGGCTTCAGGACCACGGAGCTGGACCAGCCCGTCGACAGCTTCTCGGGCGGCTGGCGCATGCGCCTGCAGCTGGCGCGCGCGCTGATGTGCCCCAGCGACCTGCTGCTGCTCGACGAACCCACCAACCACCTGGACCTCGACGCCCTGGTCTGGCTCGAAGCCTGGCTGCAGCGCTACCCCGGCACCCTGCTGGTCATCAGCCACGACCGCGAGTTTCTGGATGCCGTGACCCGGGTCACCCTGCACATCGAAGGCGCCCAGCTCAAGCGCTACGGCGGCAACTACAGCCGCTTCGAGGACATGCGCGCCGAGCAGCTCGCGCTGCAGCAGGCCTCCTACGCGCGCCAGCAGGAAAAGATCGCCCACCTGCAGAAGTTCATCGACCGTTTCAAGGCCAAGGCCAGCAAAGCCAAGCAGGCCCAGAGCCGCGTCAAGGCCCTGGAGCGCATGGAGAAGATCGGTCCCGTGCTGGCCGAGGCCGATTTCACCTTCGAGTTCAAGGAGCCCGCCAGCCTGCCCAACCCCATGCTGACCCTGCAGGAGGTCAGCTGCGGCTATCCGCCGCCCGAAGGCAGCCCGGCCGGCGCGCCACCGACCGTGATCGTGAAAAACGTCAGCAAGTCGGTGCTGGCCGGCCAGCGCATCGGCATCCTGGGCGCCAACGGCCAGGGCAAGTCCACGGTGGTCAAGACCATCGCGCGCGATCTGCAGCCCGTCAGCGGCGAGATCATCGAGGGCAAGGGCCTGGCCATCGGCTACTTCGCGCAGCAGGAACTCGACGTGCTGCGCCCGCAGGACACGCCGCTGGAGCACATGATCCGCCTCGTCAAGGACACGACGGCCCGCGGCGCCCTCAGCGGCCAGGCCACGCGCGAGCAGGACCTGCGCACCTTCCTCGGCAGCTTCAACTTCACGGGCGACCAGGTCAAGCAGGCCGTGGGCAGCATGAGCGGCGGCGAGAAGGCCCGTCTGGTGCTGTGCATGCTGGTCTGGCAGCGCCCCAACCTGCTGCTGCTGGACGAACCCACCAACCACCTGGACCTAGCCACCCGCGAGGCCCTCTCGGTGGCGCTCAACGAGTTCGAGGGCACGGTCATGCTGGTCAGCCACGACCGCGCGCTGCTGCGCGCCGTCTGCGACGAGTTCTGGCTGGTCTCGCGCGGCGGCATCAGTCCCTTCGACGGCGACCTCGACGACTACCAGCGCTACCTGCTGGACGAAGCCAAGCGCCAGCGCGAGGCGCTCAAGGAAAGCGTGCAGGCGGCTGCCGCTGCGTCCGCTGCGCCGCCTGCCTCGCCCGCCCCCTCGACGTCCCCCGGCCGTGCCCCGCGCGAAAACAACCGCACACGGCAGATGCGCAAGGAGCTGGAACAGTGCGAAGCGCGCATGAGCGAGCTGGCGCGCGAGAAACAGGACCTCGAGGAGCGCCTGGGGCGCGAACCCACCCTCGAGGAAATCCAGACGCTGAGCGCGCGCATGGCCGCGCTGCAGACCGAGCTCGAGCGCACGGAAGAGCGCTGGCTGGAACTCGGCGACGCCTTGCAGGCCGCAGGCTGATCCGCCCGCCCCCGATCAGTCGGCCGCGCGTGCCGGCGCCTGCTGCATCTGCTGCAGCGATTCGCCCACTTTCTGCTGCACCTGCTCCATCGTCTGCCTGCCCTGCTCGAGCTCCTGCTTCTTGGCCGCGCCGACGGTGGCCGCCGTCGTGGCCGTTTCCGCGCCGCAGGCGCCGAGCAGCAGCGCAGAGAACACGACCGAAGCGATGAGGGATGCGCGTTTCATGATGGACTCCTGGCCCCGTGCGGGCGATGCGAATTTCTGCGGAGAGACCGCCGTAGCCCAGAGGAAAGCCCCTGGTTTCATGCCATAATCCGGGCCTCGGGTTCTTAGCTCAGTTGGTAGAGCAGCGGACTCTTAATCCGTAGGTCGTAGGTTCGAATCCTACAGGACCCACCAGATCAAAGGGGTCTGATCGCAAGATCAGACCCCTTTTCCTTTGCGGCACGTTGCCCGTGCCGGCAAAGAAAAAGGCCTTGCATCGCTGCAAGGCCTTTTCTGTTTTGGCTCCCCGACCTGGGCTCGAACCAGGGACCTACGGATTAACAGTCCGGCGCTCTACCGACTGAGCTATCGAGGAACAGAGCCCGCCACTATAGCAGTTTTTTCCGGGGCTTCAGAGCCTGATCTCGAGACTCGTGCGGAAAGTCCGCGGCGCCATGGGGTAGAGGTAGCTGTGTTCGTACTGCCAGGGCGACTCGCGCCAGGCGCGGCGGTTGGTCAGGTTGTCCACGGCGGCGCGCCAGATCCAGGTCTGGTTGCCCACGCCCTGCAGATAGCGC
>JAYNNS010000019.1:12723-17674 GCA_038112835.1 Curvibacter sp.
TTAAAAGTCCGCTGCTCTACCGACTGAGCTAACGTCCCACTCAGCGGGACGTTTTTTCGACTGCCCCGACAAGCCTTAAATTATAGCGTGTTTTTCAGCGCGTTCTCAAAGCCTGTGCAGCAAGTTGATTGAGCACCCAGCCAGCCGCGCATTGCCCGAAGGTGGCGGTGACCGCCACCAGGGAGCCGTAGCCGCTGCAGTTGAGGCTGCCGTCACCCTCGACCGCGCAGGAAGCATCGGGGCCCTGCACGGCCTCACGGCTGTAGACGCAAGGCACGCCGATCTTGCGGCCTTCCTTGGGCGCACCGTGCTGCTTGCGCAAGCGGTAGCGCAGCTGGGCCAGCAGCGGGTCGTGCGTGACCTTGGCCAGGTCCTCGATATCCACCTGATGCGCCAGGCGCTTGCCACCGGCCGCCCCCACCGTGATGAAAAGCGTCTGGTGGCTGCGCGCCCAGGCGGCCATGGCCGTCTTGGCGGGGACCTGGTCGCAGGCATCGATGAGCGCATCGACCCCCGCCGGCAGGAGCGCCGGCCAGTTGCCCGGCTCGACGAATTCCTCGATGCAGTCCACCCGGCAGTCCGGATGGATCTGCGCGATGCGCTCGCGCAGGGCCTGCACCTTGGCCTGGCCCAGCGTGACCTCGGTCGCCTGGATCTGGCGGTTGATATTGGATTCGGCCACGTGGTCCAGATCGATCAGCGTGAGGTGAGCCACACCGCTGCGCGCCAGCGCCTCCACGGCCCAGGAACCCACGCCGCCGACACCGACCACGGCCACGTGTGCGCCGCGGATGCGCTGCGCACCGGCCACGCCATAGAGCCGGGCCAGGCCGCCGAAACGGCGCTCGGCGGCATCAGTCACAGCCGTCATGGCCTCAGGCCATGCGCTCGAGGCGCCACATCTGGTACTTGAAGCCCAGGACGGCACCGGCCACGATGGCGGCAAATGCCACGAAGCTGTTGAGCCCCAGGGTGGACAAGCCCGTCAGGCCCTGGCCGATGGTGCACCCCATGGCCGTGACGCCGCCCACGCCCATGAGCACCGCGCCCACCAGATGGTTCGCCACATCCTCGGTCCCCCCAAATCCCTCCCAGCGGAAGCTGCGGCTCCACAGCGCCATCAGCGCCGAGCCGGCGATGACGCCGAAGACCGAGACGATGCCCAGCGTCAGCACCTTGCTCTTGTCGCTGAAGAACATGAGCCAGTCCAGGGTATAGGAAACCGGGGCCACGAAGCTCAGGGCCTCGGCGCGGCCGGAGTTGGTGGCCAGGTAGACCTCTTCCAGGGTTTCCGGGTGCTCGGCCAGATGGCCCAGATGGCCGCTCACCCACCACATGGCCACGATAATGCCGCCGACGCCCAGCCCGGCCAGCAGGTTGTCGAAGCGCAGGAACTGCTCGCCGCGCAGGGCCCAGACGATCAGCACCGCGCCGATCAGCAGCCCCAGCACGAGCAGCGCCGTCAGGGGCGGCAGGCCCAGCGGCGCGGCCAGCACCTGCGGCAGGCTGGCGGTGCCGGCAAAATCCACCGCCACCCGGTCCACCGTCTCCACGCGCAGCACGGCGGTGATGCCCTTCATGGTGGCAAAGCCTGCCCAGCCCATGACCAGCAGCACCACCAGGGACTTGAGGCTGCCCCCGCCGACACGCACCAGGGTCTTGCTGCCGCAGCCCGAGGACAAGACCATGCCGAAGCCGAACAGCAGTCCGCCGACGGCCGCCGACAGCCAGAGCCAGCGGCTGCCGCCGTGCAGGGTCTTGGCCGGGGCGACATAGCCGCTGTAGGCCAGCAGGGCAAATCCCGCCATGCCCACGCCGATGGCCAACGCCCATTGGCGCATGCGGGTCCAGTCGCCCATGTTGACGATGTCGCTGACCGCCCCCATGGTGCAGAAGTGGGTACGCTGGGTGATGGCCCCGAAGAGCAGCGAGAGCGCGAAGGCAGCGCCGAGCACGAGCGTGTTGAGCGCGGAGAGGTCGGAGGTTTGCATCCCCGGATTCTAAGAGCCTGTGCACGGCCTCGCAGGAGACCGGGCACAGGCTCTCAGGTCCACAGGGCCGGCCGGCCCCCGGGCTACTTCAGGCGCGGCAGGCGCTGGCGAGCGGCGGCGGCGGCTTCGGACTGAGGATAGGCCTTGATGAGGTCTTCCAGGGTCTTGCGCGCAGCCTTGGTGTCCTTGAGCTCGACCTGGCAGTTGGCGATGGAGAGCACGGCCTCGGGAGCGCGCAGGTGATCCGGCGCCTGCGTGAGCAGGTTGCGGAAGTTCTGGATGGCTTCCTTGTAGTCGCGCGTGGCGTACTGGGCATTGCCCAGCCAGAAGAAGGCCGAGGGCGCGTAGCCGCTGGACGGGTAACGCCGGATGAAGTCGGCGAAGACGTTCTGGGCCTCCGCGAAATCACCCTTGCGAAACACGGCCAGGGCGGCCTCGTAATCGCGCTTCTCGGCCTGCTCGGCCATGAACTCGCGGCCATCGACCGTGACCTTGGCCGGCTCGAACTTGCGCAGGCGCTCGTCCAGGCCGGTCATCACGTCGGTCTGCTGGCGCTGCAGCTCGGCGACCGCGCGGGCGAGCTGCTCGTTCTGGCCGACCTGGCGCGCCAGCTCGGTACGCAGGGTCTCGATCTGGGTCTGCAGCTCCAGCAGGCTGCGGCGCAGCTGGGCGTTTTCCTCGGTCAGGCGGTTGACCTGCTCCGAGGAACGCTGCTCCGACTCCTGGCGCATGCTCTCCACGCGCTGGCGCAGATCCAGGATGGCGCGGCGGGCCTCGTCGTCGCTGAACAGGGCGTGCGCCGCCGTGCTGCCCAGGGCAACCAGCAGCAGCGCAGCCAGACGCAGGAACTTGCTCATCGCGCGGTGCGGCATCAGCGGTAGCCGATCTCGGCGCGGCGGTTCTTGGCCCAGGCGGCTTCATCGCTGCCTGCCGCGGCCGGCTTTTCCTTGCCGAAGCTCACGGCCTCGACCTGGCTGTCGGCCACACCCAGCAGGCCCAGTGCGCGGCGCACGGCCTCGGCACGGCGCTGGCCCAGGGCCAGGTTGTATTCGCGCCCACCGCGCTCGTCGGTGTGGCCTTCGATCACGACCTTGCGGCTGCGATCGGCGCGGATGTAGCGGGCGTGGGCATCGAGCAGGGCCTGGAATTCGGGCTTGATGACGTAGCTGTCGTAGTCGAAGTAGACCAGACGCGAGACATTGGCCACTTCGGAACCGGCAGACTTGCTGTCCACCACCGGGGCCACGGCGGTCTGGGCCACCGTGCTGCTGGCGCCGCCGCTGCCGGCCGCCCCCGTGGAACGGTCGTCCACCGGCGGATTGTCCAGGTTCACGGAAGAGCAGCCGGCCATCACGAGGGTGATGGCGCCCAGCAGCGCGAATTTCTTGATCGACATGTCTTACTCCTGAGGATGCGAAAGTACGTATGTGAAAGTGAGAGGAATCAATTGGCTGTTTTCTGGAACGGGCCCCAGTCGGGTTCACGGAGGTCGCCGCCCTGCCCGGCCAGCCGGGCCTTGATCTTGCCGTCCAGCGTCGTGGTCATCAGGGCCTCGCGCTCCTGTTGCTTGGTCGCGTACAGCAGCAGACGACTGTTGGGTGCAAAACTGGGATTCTCATCGGCCGTGGTGTCGGTCAGCGCGGTAACGGCACCGGTGGCGAGCTCCAGCACATGCAGCTTGAAGACGCCGCTGACCCGGGAAATATATGCCAGCCAGCGCCCGTCGGCGCTCAGTGCCGGCGAAATGTTGTAAGTGCCCGTAAACGTCACGCGCTCGGGATTGCCGCCAGCCGCCGGCATGCGATAGATCTGCGGACTGCCGCCGCGGTCGCTGACGAAATAGAGGTGGCGCCCGTCGTGCGAAAAGGTCGGCTCGGTGTCGATGCTGGACGACTGGGTCAGGCGGCGCGGCTCGGCGCCGGGCGTGTTGACATCCAGCGTGTAGAGCTGGGAGCCGCCGTCGCGGCTCAGGGTCATGGCCAAGCTGCGGCCATCGGGCGACCAGGCCGGCGCGCTGTTGGAACCACGGAAGTTGGCCACCAGGCGGCGGCGGCCCGAGGCCACGTCGTGGATGTACACCACAGGCTTGCGCGACTCGAAGGACACATAAGCCAGCTGCTTGCCGTCAGGTGACCAGCTGGGCGAAATGATGGGCTCGGGGCTGCTCAGGGCCGGCTGGGCGCCCTCGCCGTCGGCATCGGCCACCCAGAGGCTGTAGCGCTGGTCGGCTTTGGTCACATAGGCGATGCGGGTCG
Organism: Curvibacter sp.; assembly: GCA_038112835.1. Classification (GTDB taxonomy): domain Bacteria; phylum Pseudomonadota; class Gammaproteobacteria; order Burkholderiales; family Burkholderiaceae_C; genus Hylemonella. The sequence continues at coordinate 16,970 of JAYNNS010000019.1, forward strand.
AGAAGATGCCCTTCTCGCCCGTGAGCTTCTCGTAGACGAAATCGGCGATGCGGTGCGCCGCCAGGCGCAGATCGGCCTGGGCGATCGCATAGCTCTGGCCGCCCAGGTCGCGCCCGGCCACCACGTCCCAGAGGCGAAAGCGCACGTCATAGCGGCCGTCGGCCAGGCGGGTGATGCTGCCCGTCAGCAGGGAATCGGCGCCCACCTGGCGCCAGGGCAGCAGATCGGGCCGGGCGTTCTCGTCCAGCTGGGGGCTGCGGGCCGAGACGCTGCGGAACTGGCCGCTGCGCTCCAGATCGGCCTGCACGATGGCGCTGACCTTCTGCGGTGCCGCATCCTGGCCGCGAAAAGGCGCGAAGGCGATGGGCAGCTGGGTCATGCCGACCCCCGTGACCTCGACGCGGAACTGCGCCTGGGCCGCCGGGCCCAGGGCCAGGACCAGCAGCAGGCAGAACGTCTCAAGCAGACGGCGGAACGATGTCAGACGAAGAATCATTTTTCCGGTTCAGACAATACAGAGCGAAATATTTGCCGAAAGCGGCTTGAGCCTGCATGGTACACACTGCGAAACCCATGGCTCCGTCCAATACCCCCAGACGGAAGAAGTAGCTGCGGATGAAGGCCACCACACCGGCCGCCACCGCACGGGCCATGCCGGTCTGCTGGCCGGCCTGGTGGCGCTGCTGGGCCCAGGCGTGGCTGTAC
>JAYNNS010000020.1:0-697 GCA_038112835.1 Curvibacter sp.
CTCCAGCGCCAGGTCGGTCAGCACATTGCGCATGAGTTCCTGTTCGATCAGGAGCTTGCCGAAGGCCCTGCGCTGGCGCGTATGGTGCAGCGCCAGCGCCAGGGACTGGCGCATCAGACCGCTGGTGCCCAGGGCGCAGTCCAGCCGGGTCATGGTGCCCATCTCGAGGATCTGCGGGACGCCACGCCCCTCCTCGCCCACGAGCCAAGCGCAGGCCTGGTGAAACTCGACCTCGGAACTCGCATTGGCCTTGTTGCCCAGCTTGTCCTTGAGGCGCTGGATGTGGAGCGCGTTGAGCGTGCCATCGGGCAGCACGCGCGGCAGGAAGAAACAGCTCAACCCGGCCGGCGCCTGGGCCAGCACCAGGAAAGCATCGCACATGGGCGCCGAGAAGAACCACTTGTGGCCCGTGAGACGGTAGCGCACACCCCAGGCATCGCTGCCATCGGGCTGGGCCTGCGTCGTGTTGGCCCGCACGTCCGAGCCCCCCTGCTTCTCGGTCATGCCCATGCCCATGGTCACGCCAGCCTTTTGCGCCACGGGCTTGAGCACAGGATCGTAGTCGCGGCTCGTGAGCTTGGGGCCCCAGTCGTCGTAGACGGCTGCGTTGCGGCGCAGCGCCGGCGTGGCCGCGTAGCTCATGGAGATCGGGCACAGCATGTAAGGCTCGAGCTCGGTGACGATCATGAAGCCCGCG
>JAYNNS010000020.1:707-3664 GCA_038112835.1 Curvibacter sp.
CTGTACATGGGGTGATGTTCCTGCGCCGGACCAGGGGGTGCCGTGCAGACCGGCGCCCACCGCGGCGGCCATCAATGCGTGGTAGCTCGGGTGGAACTCCACCTGGTCGATGCGCCGACCCTGGCGGTCGTGGCTGTGCAGCTGCGGCGTGTGCACATTGGCCAGGCGTGCGTGGTTCTGCATCTCCGCCGTGCCCAGGGCTGAGCCCAGCCGGCTCAGCGCCGCGGTATCGAGCTGCGGCGCATTGAAGCGCAGCGCGTCCTGCAGCGGACGGTTGGTCTCGTACAGGTTGTAGTCGACCAGCGGCGCCGGCTGGTTGAAGACCTCATGCGTGGTGTGCATCATGTCCCCCTGTCTTCCGGCGTCGCAAGCGGCTTTCAGGCTAGGCAGAGGGAGCGCAGAAACCGGAGCGTACTGGAACGTACGTGAGGATTTCGAGCACCGTCCAACGACGCATGAAAGCCGCGCAGCCGCCGCTTAGATCAGCTTGACGAGCTGCTTGCCGAAGTTCCTGCCCTTGAGCAGGCCCAGGAAGGCCTCGGGCGCAGCCGCGATGCCCTGGGCCACGCTCTCGCGCGGGCGCAGCTTGCCGGTGGCGACCAGGGTGCCGAGTTCCTTGAGCGCCTCGGGCCAGATGTCCATGTGCTCGCTGACAATGAAGCCCTGCACCTTGAGGCGGCTGACCAGGATCAGCGCCGGGTTGGCCAGGGGCAGGGGCTGGCCATCGTAGCCGGCGATCATGCCGCAGACCGCGATGCGGCCGAAGGCGTTCATGCGCAGCAGCACGGCATCGAGCACCATGCCGCCGACGTTCTCGAAGTAACCGTCGATGCCGTTGGGGCAGGCCTGCTTGAGCGCCTTGGACAGCGAGATGGCGTCCTTGTGCTGCTTGTAGTCCACACAGGCGTCGAAGCCCAGCTCCTGGACCACGTAATCGCACTTGTCCTGGCCACCGGCGATGCCCACCACGCGACAGCCACGTGCCTTGGCCAGGGCACCCAAGGCGCTGCCCACGGCGCCCGCGGCCGCACTGACCACCACGGTCTCGCCGCCCTGGGGCTCGATGATCTTCACCAGGCCGTACCAGGCCGTCACGCCGGGCATGCCCACGGCGCCCAGGTAGTGGCTCAGCGGCACCTGGGTGGTGTCCACCTTGCGCACGGCGCCGGGCTGGTTGGCGTCGACCACGCTGTACTCCTGCCAGCCGCCCATGCCCACGACCTTGTCGCCGACGGCGAACCTGGGATGGCGGCTCTCGACCACCTCACCCACCGTGCCGCCGATCATGACTTCACCCAGGGGCTGCGGCTGGGCGTAGCTCTTGCTGTCGTTCATGCGACCGCGCATGTAGGGGTCCAGGCTCAGGTAATGGTGGCGCACCAGCACCTGGCCGTCCTGCAGGGCGGGTGTCTGCGTGGTGACGAGCTTGAAGTTGCCGACGCTGGCCTCACCCTCGGGGCGGTTGTCGAGCAGGATCTGTTGATTGCTGGGCATGGTGTCTTTCTGTCCGGGTCAGTCGGTCGATATCACGTTCAGCGCCTGGCTCTCCTTGGGGCCGGTGGGCAGGCGCTTGACGTACTTGAAGGTGCCGGTGGCATGTGAGCAGGGCCTGCCCTCGGCGTCATAGATCGTGGCCTCGGTGAAGGCCAGCGTGGCGGTGCGGTGGATCAGCCGCCCTTTGGCACGGAGCGGACCCCGGGCGGCCTGCATGAAGCTGGTCTTCATCTCGATGGTCACCACGCCCATCTCGGGCTGCACGCTGCGCGCGGCGCTGGCCATGGCCACGTCCATCAGGGTCATGGTGGCGCCGCCGTGGGTGACGGCAAAGGAGTTGAGGTGCTCGGGCCGGGCCTCGTAATGCAGTTCCGACTCCCCGTCCTCGAAACGCTCCAGGGTGAAGCCCAAATGCTCGACAAAAGGAATGCGGACGCCGAAAGGAATGCTCATCTTGCTTGCTCGCGCGAAAAAAGCGCCATCGTAAGGCCTGCCGGCTTCAGCCCCCCGTGACGCAGCTCACGCCGCCGTCCACGGCCAGCCACTGGCCCGTGATGTGCTTGCCAGCGTCCGAGGCATAGAGCAGGCACAGGCCCTTGAGGTCCTCGTCGTCGCCCAGGCGCTGCAGCGGCGCGTGTTTCTTGAGCTCGTCCACGCCCCAGGCCTCCAGGGTGCCGGCGGTCATCTTGCTGGGGAAGAAACCCGGGCAGATGGCGTTGACGTTGATGCCGTACTTGCCCCATTCGGCAGCGAGCGCACGCGTGAAGTTGATCACCGCGCCCTTGGAGGTGTTGTAGGCGATGGTGGTCATCTGCGGCGGGTTGCCGCCCAGGCCGGCGATCGAGGCCACGTTGATGATGCGGCCCTGCTTGCGCGGGATCATGCTCTGCTTGCCCACCACCTGGCTCAGGATGAAGTAGCCGCGGATGTTGAGGTTCATGACCTTGTCCCAGGCCGGGATGGGGTGGTCCTCGGCCGGCGCGCCCCAGGCGGCACCGGCGTTGTTGACCAGGATGTCGATGTCACCCATGCGCTGCAGGGTCTCGGACGCCAGTCGGTGGATGTCCTCCTCTTTGGCGCAGTCGGCCGCCACCCAGCGCGCGTCGATGCCGGCCGCCTGCAGATCGGCCACCGCCACTTCCAGTTCGTCGGCCTTGCGGGCGCTGAGCATCACGCGCGCGCCGGCCTCGCCCAGGGCGTGGGCCAGCTGCAGGCCCAGGCCGCGCGAACCGCCGGTGATCAGGGCGGTCTTGCCCTGGAGGTCGAAGAGTTGCTGGATGGTACGGGTCATGTCTCGGTATTCCTTGCGGGGTCTATTTCATGAGGGATCGGATCCAGATCAGGCCGGCGCCGATGCCGGCCACGGCCGTGCCGCCGATCTGGAAGCTGTCGCCCAGGACGCGGTCCTGGCGTTGCAGGAAGATGCCCAGCACCAGGGCCAGCAGTCCGCCGTAGATCAGGAC